>JAUVVT010000256.1 GCA_030604505.1 bacterium
ATTTTCTCTTCAATATTTTTCTTCCCGGATTTTTCCCGCCCAGTAAGATTTTTCATTACTGGTGAGCGACTCAGCGAACTTAAATAAATCCCGCCTCCAAAAGTACCTGCTGCACTTTTCTTAATAAATTCTCTTCTGCCTAAATCTTTTTTCTCTTTCATAATCCTCCTAAAAAATTATTTATAATATCTTCATTGAACTATTCATAAATAAAATATACAATTAACGTAGCTAAAAAATTCAATATATTTCTCTTTTATTCATAGTTTTTTTAAAATATAATTGTTCAATCAAATTAGGGATATAAAGACGGGATTTTTTTGCAATGCGGAAATCAATAAAAAATAAACATTTACATATTACACCTTCCAAATTCAAATTACTGAATTTGAAATAAAACCATTTAGAAAATTAAACAAAATTAATAACAAAAGAGTTCCAAAAAATTTTAAATTTTAGAATTTTGAAGGTCTTTTTGGAAGCTTTTGCAGGAATAATCTAATTTTATATCTTTACCAGTTAATTTACATTTGTAATAAAAAATATCTTCTCTTGAAATATCTAAATATGCTATTTTATTTTTACAATACCGGCAGATTTTTTGTTTATCAGTTTTCATAATTTTATCAAATTCAATATCTGCCATATCAATAATATTATTAAAATTACTATTCAGCGATTTCAATTCCGCAAGGAAAGTTCCAAGATTAGATTTTACCTTCCATAATTTTTTTATTTGCAGCAATATTAAAGCGATGAAAACAATAAAAACAATTAATATTGCCATTTCTATCAAAGCATTCAAATTCATTGGTCACTCTACAATTTTTTTTTGTACAGTAATTTATAGATTTTTTCAAAAACCACATCAGCATCACTTGGACCACTATTATCTAAGCTACCCTCTTCTTCTTCTTCTCTTGCCTCCTTATCTCTTAAGAATGCCATAAAATCTTTTAATTTATTTTCATCAGGAATTATGATTAGGTCTTTTGGCTCAGAAAATCTAATCAATCCAACAAACATCAGCGATTTCATTTTTTCGATAAATTCATTTTCAGAGAGAGCAAGAAGATTACAACATTCAGTTTTAATTTTTTTAAAACTTAAATTCTGGTCTTTGCTGCCAGATTTTTTCAGTTCTTCTGAACAAAGATAAATTGTTTTGAGCATACTAAATTCCAGTCCGATTCTAAATCTGGATTTAATCCTTTTATTTGTTTCACGCAATCTTCCGACAAGGGTTTTCAGCATAGAAACAAACCACTCAGGAACGTTTTCGAACTGGGAATCAAGAATTTCCTTTGTAATTACGATCATTTTAGTATCTTCAGCAGCCCTGATTGTTGCCGAACGTGAAGGGTCACCAAAAAGTGCCATCTCACCAAAAAAGGATTTCGGCTCAAGTGTTGCAAGAACCACTTCTTCCTTTCCGGTATCCTTTATCACATCAACCTTTCCGCTCTTTATAATATACATCGCATTCCCTTTGTCTCCCTCATTGAATACTACCTCACCCTTCTTAAAGGAATCCTTTAAATTCTTTTTGATTAATAACTTATCACTCATAATCAATAAATTCTGTTAAGAAATATTTTACTATAGAACTTTTGTAGATTTTGATAATTTCATTATTTTTCGTAATTATATATGAATTATCAGATAGTAAAATTAATGTATGAACATCTCTCTGTAATTCCGAACTTGAAACAAGTAGATCCTGAAACGAGTTCAGGATGACAGGTATGTGTTATTCATGTTAAAAACTGGAAAAAATAAATCTACAAAAGTTCAGTTACTATATAAAATTAAATAACTATTCTTTAAATTGCAAGTTATAAATTATTTGTGATTAATGATTTTTTATATCGCTGTTATATTTATATTTATAAACCTTATTCATTTCCATGTCCGTCTTTCAGTATTCTATAGACATTACATTTATTTGCTATATTGTTAAAATGCTTTCCTTATGAGACAATATGCCAATGGCAAATCATTAATGCATTACAGGTTGAAATCTATTATCTAAGAATAATAAGTAAATCAGCAGCAACCGCTTGCTTTTGAATCATCACTATCATATCCACAATCACAGGAACCCCCAGCACCTTTCACAGCACTGCTAATAACAGCTGCCGCACATCCAACTCCGGATTTTACAGCAATTGCTTCGGTCGGGCAATTAAGTTCACAAGCACCGCATTCCATACATAAATCAATATCTTTGATTACTGCTTTTTTATCTTCAATGGCAAATACATTATGCGGACACACGACAGCACACATTCCGCAGCCATTACATCTATTTTCCTCAAGTTTTAATGTGGATACATTTTTTAAATATTTTAATCCTAACATATAACCTCTCCATTAATATAGAAATCTCGCTATCATCCATAAAATTGAACCTACGGCAAATCCGATTATTTGTAAAGGTACTGCTATACGCATTTCCTTTTTAACTCCCGAAAGTGATGTATAAGTCGATGCTCCCGTAAAATTCATAGTAAAAAAAGATGAAACAGAAGAAATAATAAGAACCCATGATATAATATTAATAATTCCTGAGCTTGAAAAACCGGAAAAATATTGAAAAATCAAGAAAAATGCAGCCAAACCTGCAAAAAAACCTTTTAATGCAAAAGCTCTTCCGGGAATGAACGGCAGCAGTAAAGGTGCGATTACCGTTCCAGAAAAAAAGGCAGTTAACAGAAATATCACAGACTTTGACCCAGACGTGAGGGTAAAGCCGAAGGAATATCCTGTTTTGTTTAAACCTGCCAATAAAAAGAAAACCGCAGACGTGAAAATAACATATTTTAGAGCAATTAACAATTCTACAGGAAGCAGTATGAGACGGTCATATATATTAAACCGCACTTTTCTCATTTCTTCAGCTGCCTTCATACCGGATTGTAGGAAGGCAGGCAAGTCAGCAGCCCTAACCGGTCCATATATTACTTTAAAGCCGGCTGCTTTTTTTACCAAATGCGCGGCCACACCAGGAGCTCCAAGCTGGGGAACTATTAATTTACGGTGGTTGACTATTTTATCGAGGTTTGTATTTTTTATCTGTCGTATAATTTCATCTGTTCCAAATGTTCCTTTTCCGGCATCACACCAGACATTTATCCCCTTTGTATCCAGCACTAAGAGCCATGCATTAATGTTTTTCAGCTCACGGCGAAGATAATCAAAACTCATTTTATAGTTTGCCGAGACAAGGACCGGGGAATCAGAACCGGGAGTACCCACTGCGTAAAGTCCCGGTGCCAGTTTGTAATTCATACGACCAATATTCAACCGGGCTTTAACTACGCCAAGATGGTCATTGAAATTTAAAACCGGTGAAACGGGTGTAATTTCAATCTCATTGTCAACCGGTAAAGGAGCGCAGCAAGGCGGAGCTAATTCTTCTCTGCTCTGCGGTCCGCAGCATAATGAAGAATCCGAGCATGACTTTTCCGTTTCTTTTTTTTCGTCCTTTGTATCCAATATTTTCACCTTTAGTAAATTTTTTACGTACAGCATTTGTTTTTTGCCGTGTCTATTGCATCAGACAGAATTTTTAGAGTTTTAATTACTTCTTCTCTATTTTCCGAGGGAATCTGGTTCAGTATTTCGCGGCAGTAGGACTCTGAACAGCTTTTTAATTTTTGTGCAATGTCTTTGCCATTATCAGTCAGTTCTATGAAAACCTTTCTTCTGTCTTCGGTGCTGTGGTTTCTTGTAATAATGCCGTCACGAAAAAGGATATCGAGAATTCTCGTTAACGTGCTGACAGCAAGACCTAATTCGCTGCTTAACTCATTCATTGTCAGGGGCTCTTTTTTGTAAAGAGTTTCAATAATATAGCACTGGGACATAGTGACACCATAACAGAATTTTTCGCTGCGTTCTAATACAATAAGCCGGCGGATTAACTGGTCTATGATTGAATAAAAGTTTATATTTATGTCAGTTTTCATAATAAGATTTCCAATTATTTATTTGTATGATACAAATATAGTAATATACAATTAAAAAGTCAAGGATTTTTTTGATGATTTTTTGATTTTTATCTTATTTTGTCTTATTTTGTCTCATTTTTCGGTGAAATATGTGTTAAAAAGTCTCATTTTGTATCATTTTGTGTCAATTTGTGTCACTTTGTCTCACTTTACTGTAGATTTTTAATTTTTATTATTCATTGTTTTATAAAAGTTTATGCATCATTATAAAGTTTATTTGTCTCAAAAAATGAAGATTTTTTTTTAGTTGACACACCATAAAAGTTAATAAAGCATTGAAAATTCGAGACTTATCCCTGCAGAGCCACCGCATAGGGTTTGTCAGGACAGGGATGTCAGGAATGTTATTATTAATAATAACACATTATAAATATAACAAAATATATTTGAAAAGTCAAGGAAAAAATTAGTTTTTTTACGAATTTTTG
>JAUVVT010000327.1 GCA_030604505.1 bacterium
TTCATTATACATTTAATTAAATAATTGACATAGAAATTTTTTATTGATATATTTTATCCAATTCAAATAATTTGGCTCGACCTTGCTTATAGATAGGTACCATCATTGCATCAAGGGAAAAAATAAACCGCATTATAGATAATTTTAAAATTCTCTATTTCTTTGTATCACTGTGTTTTTGCTCTTTATTTAATTATTCTTTGTCTCTGCGGTAAAAAATAAAAAAATATCACGGGAGAAACTTATGAACAGAAGAAACTTTTTACAGGGTGCGGCAGCCATCTCAACTCTTGCCGCTTTAAATACGCCATGCGGAAAAAGGGTTGTGAAGCAAAAGGAAAATGATTACAATTTATATTGGGGAGACATTCACTGTCACTGTAATATAAGTTATGCCCGCGGTTCTTTGGAAGATGCCCTGAATGCCGCTGCGCAGCAGCTCGATTTCTGTGCCGCCGTTGGACATTCAAGCTGGCACGATATACCAACAGACCGGAAAAGACTCGGTGATTTGATTGATTATCATAATAACGGGTTCGAGAAATTGGCTCGCTTGTGGCCCAAAGTAATAAAGCTTACAAGCGAAAGACTGAAACCGGGGAAATTCGTGCCATTTTTAGCTTTTGAATGGCATTCCATGAAATATGGTGACCATAATATCTATTATATGGAACCAAAAGGAGAAATACTAAAGACTGATTCTATTTCGGAAATGCGCGACAAAATTAAAGATATGAACGCATTTGTAATTCCGCATCATATCGCTTATATGCGCGGGTACAGAGGAATGAACTGGGATGCCTTTGAAGAATGCCCGCAGTCGCCTTTCGTAGAAATTTATTCCCGCCACGGCTGTTCAGTAACCGACACATCACCCTATCCGAATCTTCACGATATGGGACCGCGTTCAAATGAAGGTACGATAGAAGAAGGACTGAAAAGGGGCTACAAATTTGGATTTATGGCTTCGAGCGACCACCACGCAGGATATCCCGGCAGCTACGGTGACGGAATAATGGGGGCTTATGCTGAGGAATTAACTCCACAATCACTCTGGGATGCATTTTCAAAAAGACGGATTTACGGAACAACCGGCGAGAAGATTATCGCTGATTTAAGAATTAACGGTGCATTTATGGGAGAAGAGATAAGCGCTGGCGGTAAAAGAGAAATTTATATGTCAATCGAAGGAAACAGTTTTCTGGATTATATAGAGTTGGTAAAAAACGGTTATATTATCAAGAGATTTGAACCGGTTTTCCGATTTTCCGAACCAACAGGTAACCTTGTAAGGGCAAAGATTCGAATCGAATGGGGATGGGGAAGTAAGATTGATTTTACGGAATGGTCGGGAAACTTAAAGGTTTCTGATGGTCGTGTTATTTCCATTACACCATGTTTCAGGGGACTGCAGCAGACCTCTCCACAGGATATCGGACTTCCTCCAGTAGAAAAAACCCTTGTCAGCCGTATAACAGAAAAAAGTGAGGAAGGTTGTTCATTGCATTCTTATACGATTGGGAATCCAAATACAAGCACTGCAACTACATGTGCGGTAATATTAGATGTGGAGATGCCGAAAAATGCATCAATTAAAGCAAAAATAAACGGGAGAAACTTTGAGCATAAACTTTCAGAGCTTTTAGAAGGCACAAAATCAAATTTTATGAGAGGTTGGCTGAGCGAAGCTGTCTCTTTCCACAGGGCTGTTCCTGAAGAAGGATTCATCTTCAAGGGACAATATAATGATTTAAAGCCAGAAAAATCCACCGATTATTATTATCTCCGTGCAAGACAAAAAAATAATCAATGGGTCTGGACAAGCCCTATCTGGGTCAATGGATAAAATAATGATAGCAACCTTTGACAGGATTCACAGGACAAACAAGATAAAATATCCCAGTTTGATTAAAAATTGTTTATAATACTGTAAAACAGTGTTATTCCTATAATTATTACCATTTATTCTGCCATTTTTCCAGAAAAATATTTAAAAAAAATCAAAAAAATCAAAAAAATGCTTGACATATAAAAAAAAATTATTATATTATGATAAGTATTACTACATAAAAATAATAAATATTAAAGTATAACAACATAATTAATGAAAGTATATTATGAGAGGTATACTATTAAAATTAAAATCAATAGTCACCTCGCTTAAGGGAACTGAAAAAAAACTCACCAAATATATTATTGAAAATGCTGAATCAATTATATATCAGTCACTGAACGAAGTGGCTGTTAAAAGTAAGGTGAGCGAAGCTACAATAATTAGATTCTCAAGAAAAATAGGACTTAAAGGATTTCAGGACCTAAAACTGCATTTATCTCGGGATATTGTATCGCCTGTTAAAAGTATTCATGAGGAATTGAAGAAAGACGATGATGAAAAAACTATTTTGTCAAAGGTATTTGGCAGTAACATACAGACCCTGAAAGATACACTTGAGCTAATTGATGTAGCAGAAATAAAAAGGGCTGTAAGGGCTATTGAAAAAGCAGGTAAAATTCTGTTCATAGGTGTTGGAACTTCCGGACCAAATACAATCGATGCATATAACAAATTTTTCAGACTTGGAATCGACTGTCATTGTTATACCGACAGCCACCTACAGGTTATGGGTGCAAGTCTGTTGAAAAAAGATGACCTGGTTATTGCAATTTCCCATTCAGGAAGTACAAAAGACCCAATTGAAACACTGGAAGTAGCTAAAAGCAGAGGTGCTGTTACTGTTGCTGTTACAAATAATTCAATTTCTCCTATAACAAAGGTTGCCGATATTGTCTTAAATACCGCCTCCAGAGAGACAAAGTTTAGAAGTGAAGCTATGGCATCAAGAGTGGCGCAGGCGACTATTATAGATGTCCTGTGCACAATTGTATCTATAAAAAATTTAGAACAGACCATTGATGCACAAAGAAATATTGAAGAATGCATAGTTATAAAACAATATTAATATAAATTGGATAAATCTAAAATCTTAAATCATATGTCTTTGTGCAAAAAAATTTAATATAAGTATCATATGGTTAAACTTAGAACATATATTTTTCTTGATTCATTACAGCCGCAGCTTGCCGCATTTGTCGGTTCAACTGCAACTGGATTTTTACCGGTAGCCGGTGTTTCAAGCTTATGGGTTGAAATATCTCCCGGAATGGCAATAAATACCGTTACAGATGTTGCCTTGAAATATTCATCAGTTGCTCCTGCTGTACAAGTAGTCGGAAAGAGCTTTCGGTCTTTTAGAGGTTCATCACCAGGACAAGGGGCAGGTTATTCAAGCGGGAAAAGCCATTCAGTCTTTTCTTGAAAAAGAAGAAAATGAAAGAATGAAGCCGAAAATGGTTTCTGATACAGTAATACGGGGAATTGAACCGTATCAGGCACAATTAATAAACAGAATAAGGCATGGTTCTATGCTTATTCCAGACGAATCGCTATTTATACTTGAAACAGAACCAGCCGGATATATTGTTATTGCTGCAAATGAAGCAGAAAAAGCCGCTGAAGTCAATCTTATCGAAGTACGCGCCTTCGGTGCGTTTGGAAGATTGTATATGGGGGGTAAAGAATCAGAAATCGATTCAGCACGGAATGCCGCTATAAATGCAATAAACTCTATTGAAGGATATCTTGAAGAGTAAAAATAAATTGTTCAACTTATTTTAAAAATATTATGAGCAAAAAGAGAAAA
>JAUVVT010000182.1 GCA_030604505.1 bacterium
CTGCACTTGCATCAAAGGCGACCGGTTTTCCTATTGCCCGTATTTCAACGAAACTTGCCGCGGGATTGACTCTGGACGAGATACCGTACTGGAAGGAGGGAACACTTGAAAAATATAAACCTTGGGGTGACTATGTTGTAGTTAAATTCGCCAGATGGGCATTTGAAAAATTTCCGCAGGCAAAAGATATTCTCGGGACTCAGATGAAGGCTGTCGGGGAAGTTATGAGTATAGCCAGGAATTTCAAGGAATCATTTCAGAAATCGATACGCTCTCTTGAAATAAAACGATATGGGCTTGGATTTGCAAAGAATTTCAATGAGCTTTCCCTGCAGCAGTTAACAGAACAACTTATTTTTCCTTCAAGTGAGAGAGTGTTTCTTATGTATGAAGCACTGCGTAAAGGCATGAGTATTGAAAAGCTTTATAAACTGACCCATATAGGACGCTGGTTTCTCAGAGAGATGAAGGAACTTGTAGATTTTGAGGAAAAATTGCTGACTCATAATTGGGGAAACCTTCCTGATAGATTGCTTATAGAGGCAAAGGAAGCAGGGTTTTCAGATAAATATCTTTCCGGATTATTTAATGTAAAAGAAAAAGAAGTAAGAGAAAAAAGAATTTCACTCGGAAAAACAGCATGTTTTGAAGCGGTTCCAGTGAGTGGTGTTGAGAATACAGCATATTATTATTCGACATATAATGCAGATAAAGATACTGTTCCTGTATCGAAAAATAAAAAGGTTATGATACTTGGAGGGGGTCCAAACAGAATAGGTCAAGGTATTGAGTTTGATTATACCTGCGTTCATGCAGCTTTTGCGTTAAGAGATGAGGGATATGAATCAATTATGGTAAACTGTAATCCTGAGACAGTTTCTACAGATTATGATACATCCAATAAGCTTTACTTTGAGCCTCTGACTTTAGAGGATGTTCTTGCCATATATGAAAAAGAGAAACCGGAAGGAGTAATTGTTCAATTTGGAGGGCAGACGCCTCTTAATATTGCTCAAGAATTGAAGGACAGCGGAGTTAAGATTTTGGGAACTTCACCTGAAAGCATAAGACTTGCTGAAGACAGAGAGTATTTCAGAGAGAGGATGATTTCATTAGATATTCCGCAACCCAAGAGCGGATTGGCAAGGTCGCTTGATGAATCGCTTAAACTGGCAAAAAGAATTGGTTATCCTCTTATGGTGCGTCCTTCGTTTGTACTTGGCGGACGCGGGATGGAGATAATCTATGATGAGGTAATGCTCAGGAAATATGCAGTAGAAGCTATACAGGTCAGCCCGGAATATCCTATGTTGATGGATAGATTTTTAGAAGATGCTATTGAAGCGGAGGTTGATGCTATTTCCGATGGTGAAGAAACGTTTGTTGCTGCAATAATGGAGCATATAGAATTAGCGGGTATTCATTCAGGTGATTCAGCTTGTGTTATACCATCAAGAACAATAAAAGTCGAACATCTTAAAACTATTGAAAAATACACTTCAATGATAGCTGAGGAACTCAATGTTATCGGTATTATGAATATTCAATATGCAATTTGTAATGATAAGGTTTACATTCTTGAAGCCAATCCCCGTGCTTCAAGAACTGTCCCTCTTGTTTCAAAGGTTATGGGTATCACAATAGCCCGCATTGCAACACAGATAATGCTCGGCAAAAAGATAAAAGATTTTCCTGAATTGGAGAAGAAGCAAATTTCTTACGTTGGCATTAAAGAAGCGGTATTTCCATTTAACATGTTTCCCGAAGTTGACCCGTTGTTGGGACCTGAGATGAAAGCCACCGGGGAGGTTATGGGTATCGGGAATTCTTTTGGGATTGCATTTTATAAAGCTCAGGAAGCTGCTGGTTCAAAGCTTCCCATAGAAGGAAATGTTTTGTTAACAGTAGCTGATAAAGATAAACTTAGTTTGTTTCCAATTGCTCAAAAAATTAAGGAGCTCGGTTTCACTATTTTTGCAACCGAAAATACAAGCCGTTTCCTGAAAGAAAACGGAATTGATAATAAGAAAATATTAAAATTACATGAAGGAAGGCCAAATATTGTAGATGCGATTAAGACTAATGAGATTCATTTGGTAATTAATACACCGATTGGACGTTACAGCAAATATGATGACAGTTATATAAGAATGATGGCGATTCAAAAAAAGGTGCCATATGTTACAACCATAGCGGCAGCGGAGGCAAGCATTAAAGGTATTGAAGCAATAAAGAAGGAGAAATTACTTGTAAAACCACTGCAGGATTATTATAAATAATATAAATAAAAAATACTTGCGTTTACCGTTTTAGGTGTGCGATTTTTGTTGAAAACATAAATGGCAAAGACTATATTAAAAAGTTTCGAAGTGTGTATTATGGCATTTTTGTTACTGATTTCACGTTGTTAATTATTTGCTTTTCTTAAGATTTTCCTCAAGATATCCTGGTGGATTTTGCTGTCTTTTGCTTCTCCCCGTTTTTCTATTGCGTTTTTCCGGAATATAGAAGAAGTTTCCTGATGAAAATCCACACAAACATTGTTCCGTTTTATTTTCTTTATTTCTTTTTTATTAAATGGTCGAGCGTCTGAATAGCTGGTACCCTGGATATGGTTGCCTTCTTCATCAACAATACGCTCTAATTCAAACGGGATATCAAGCCCATTACTTACTGATATAGTGTGCAGAGCCTATTCCTTACTAATGTTTTTTGTTCGCTATGACAATTTTCGCAAGTGCGGGCTTTTCGGGAAATAAATATATTATATTAAAATAAAAACTTTTGACATTACTCATATAAATTATTAGATTTTGAGCAAGTTGAATTATTTATCAACATCACGTATTTATTACTGATTTATTGTACATACCTATACAATTTTCATAGAAGAAATCGGAACCTCAAGGTTTATTATATTGAAGGAAGAAAAGAAGAATGGATAATGCTGTTTTGGTTACGGGAGGAGCCGGTTATATCGGCAGTTTTACGGTTAAACGACTTCTTGAAGATGGGAGGAAGGTTATTGTTTTGGATGATTATTCAACAGGTCATTCCGAGGTCATTTCCTTATTCTCAAAAGTTTATGGGACGGAGCAATTTGCTTTTGAAGAGGCAACGCTGTTAGACCGTGAAAGACTGGAAAGGATTTTTAATAAGAATGCAATTATTGGAATTATCGATTTTGCCGCGAAGTCTCTTGTTGAGGAGTCACAAAATCAGCCGCAAGAATATTTTGAGAATAATGTAATTGGATTTTATAATTTGGTTATGGCTGCAAATGGGATTCCGATTGTCAAATCATCAACAGCTGCAACTTATGGTGAGCCGGAAAAGAATGATATTCCTTTAACCGAGGATTATCAGGAAAGAGTCATAAAAGAGGGGAAATACCAGCAGAGCCAGCTTTCGGGAACTGACGTATCTTTTGAAACACTTTTACAGTGGTACAAGAGTAAGATTTCAGCAAACAATTCTGAGTTGGCGCTTGAGGAGCGTGAAGTCGAACTGCTTAAAATTCCAAAGAATGTGTATGGCTTTACCAAGCTGATAGATGAGATTATTTTGTCAAAGATTTCCCGGTTGAGTGAAACAAGGTTCACTGCTTTGCGGTATTTTAACGCAGCCGGGGCGGACAGCTCAAGACTTATTGGTGAGGACCATAATCCGGAGACTCATCTAATTCCTCTTGTACTCCAGGCAGCTTTGGGCAAGAGGCAATATGTTTCTGTATTTGGTGATGATTATGATACCGAAGATGGAACTCCTGTCCGGGATTATATATCAGTGGATGATTTAGCCGATGCCCATATTTTGTGTCTGGAGTATTTAATTAAAGGTGGGGAAGGCGAAACCTTTAATCTTGGAAGAGGTAAAGGTTTTAGCGTGAGAGAAATAATTGAAACAGCGAGAAGAATTACGGGCAGAGTTATATCTGAAGAAATATTTCCAAGAAGGCTCGGTGACCCTGCAATTTTAATTTCGGATGCAGAGAGAATATATAATAAATTGGGCTGGCGAGCACAGATTTCATTGGACGAGATGATAGAATCTGCGTGGCACTGGCACAGGTTACATCCGGAAGGATTCAGAATCACTTGTGAAACACGATACAGCCCGTTCTGGGGGAGGGCTGTAAATATTTCTGCTGAGAGAGATACCAGACCCTGGAGAGGGGAGGTTCAAGAGCTTTCTGAAGAGGAAGAAAAAGCGTATGAGCCAGATTGTTATCTATGTCCGGGTAACAAACGTGCGGGTAATAAAGTTAATCCCAATTATAAGGGGACATGGTCGTTTTTGAATGATTTTCCGACATTAAAGCCGGATACCTATGAAGCGAACTTTCAAGGGGGTTCATATTCAGTCCGTCCATCAAGAGGTATATGTGAAGTTATTGTTTATAGTCCCGATCATTCAAAGAGATTATCTACTATGGAAATTGCTGAAATCAGGAGTGTTGTTGATAAATGGGCTGAGACGTATGAAAGACTCGGGAGTAAAAGTGAGATCAGATATGTGCTTATATTCGAGAACAGGGGCAGTATAATGGGGAATTCACAGCCGCATCCCCATGGACAGGTATATGCTTTTAGTGAAATTCCCGATTTGATGATTAAGCAGCAGATACGGGAATTTAAGCAGTACAGGGAGAGAACGGGTAATTGTTTTGTCTGTGATGCAAATGTTTTTGAAACCGATGATGGAAGGAGAATAATAGCTGATAATAAAAGCTTTGTTGCGTATGTACCATATGCGGCGATGCTGCCTTATGATACAGCTGTTGTACCGCTGGCTCATATTGCACATATTGCAGAATTGGATGAATCCGGTCGAAATGATTTGTCATTCATACTTAAGGAAACTTTATGCGGATTGGACAATCTTTTTGGGATTCCTTATCATTATTCAATGGCATTGATACAGGCGCCTTCGGACGGCAAAGACTATGGGTATCATATGCAGATACACATAACATCTTTGCTCAGAGGTCCGGGGATACGGAAGCATATTGTAGGAGCGGATATTTACGGAATGATTATTAATCCGACGGACCCGAATCATACTGCCGCTGAAATAAAACATGCGATGGGTAAATAAGGTTTTTATGCGGTGCTAAAGAAAAACTATCCAATTATGCCTGCACCTTCTTCAATCTGGCAGATATAAATTTCGGGTGTGATTGAGGTTTTTTCGTAGTATTTTGCTTTTATTGTATCGCAAAATTCTTC
>JAUVVT010000149.1 GCA_030604505.1 bacterium
AGACAGCATAGGTCATCTTATCGCAGCGGAGTGCACGGCATAGGGGATTCTTTTTAATTTTATCGATATATTCTTTTTTACCGATTATTATTCCGCACTGGGGACCGCCTAATATTTTATCTCCGCTGAATGTTACAATATCGGCACCGGCTTTGATACTGTCCTGAACCACCGGTTCGTGGTGCAGACCATATTTCGAAAGGTCGAGTAATGCACCGCTGCCAATATCTTCAACAAGAGGGATTTTATGTTTAATACAAAGACTATTTAGTTCATCGAGAGAAACCTTTTTTGAGAATCCCATAATCCTAAAGTTGCTGGTATGTGCAACCTGAATAAGGGCTGTGTTTTCGGTGATTGCTCTTTCATAGTCATAAAAATGTGTTCTGTTCGTTGTGCCGACTTCTACCATAAGAGCACCGCTTCTTTTCATCACATCGGGCATACGGAAAGAACCGCCAATTTCAATAAGCTGCCCTCTTGATATAATAACCTCTTTTTCTTCGGCAAGAGTATTCAATACCAACAGGACAGCCGCAGCATTGTTATTTACTATACATGCAGATTCAGCGCCGGTGATATAATTGAGCAAACTTTCAACATGCTTATATCGGTCTCCTCTTTTTCCGGTCACGGCGTCAATTTCAAGAGTAGAATAATTTTTTACAGCATTCATCAGCGCATCCTGAGCTTCTTTTGGAAATGGAGCTCTTCCGAGACCTGTGTGCAGAATAATTCCGATTGCATTAATGGCAGGACGCAAGCTTTGGCGAAATCCCAAGCGAACATGCTGTTCTACCTTTTCTTCAATGTTTTCATGAGAAATATTTATACTCTTTAATTCTTCGGGCGGGGCGAAAAGTACTTCGTCTCTTACGCGCTGGATCTCAATTCTGGCGGCATCTGTAACGTAATCCCGTGGAAATTCTTTCAGTAAAAGCTTAATTTTTGAATGATTTAATAATTTTGTTGTGCTTATTAATTGAGATAGAATCTTCTTTTTTTGATTGTTTTCTTGCATAGAAAAATTTTTTAACAAATAAAAATATAATTTTTATTTAAATTTCAGGAAAAATCTATATATTTAGTAAAGGATAAGAATAGAATAATTTGCTAATGATGATTTATACAATAATATATGTAAAAATATGTCAAATATTAATTGAAATAGCAAGAGAAAAAATAAGTTTTAAGTTAAAAATAATCTTAATATTTTCAATTCAGAATTGAGTTATGAGAGGAGTACATAATATGAAAAATATTCGTGCCGCATCTGTTCAGTTTGAACATTCGCCGGGAGACAAGGAAGCAAATCTTAAAAAGATCCAAAGTTTTGTTGAGGAAGCGAAACGAAAGAGTGTTGAGATGATAGTATTCCCGGAATGCTGTATTACCGGTTACTGGTATCTTCGTCATCTTTCTCGTGAAGAACTTGCCGGGTTAGCTGAGCCGGTTTTTGAAGGAGCTTCTTCACAATTCATTATTTCTATGGCAGAAAAGCATCAAATGACAATTGGTGCCGGACTTATAGAAAAATCAAAGGATGGTAAGCTATATAATACTTATATAATAGCAATGCCAAACGGTGAATGTCACAGACACAGAAAGGTCCATGCTTTTATAAGTGAGTATGTTTCGAGCGGTTCTGAATATACCGTATTTGATACTCCTCATGGATGTCGTATTGGTGTGCTTATTTGCTATGATAATAATATTGGTGAGAATGTTCGCATAACTGCTTTGAAAGGAGCGGAAATACTTCTTGCACCTCACCAGACCGGCGGCTGTAATACGAAGAATCCGAACACAATGGGGAAAGTTGACCGTGTTCTATGGGATAATCGTGAAACTAATCCGCAAGCAATAGAGGAAGAGTTACGGGGACCAAAGGGGAGAGGCTGGCTTATGCGATGGTTACCAACCCGAGCGCATGACAATGGTATGTTTCTTGTTTTCAGCAATGGGATTGGAATTGATGATGATGAAATCCGAACGGGAAATTCTATGATAATAGACCCGTATGGACGTATTATTGTTGAGACATGGAAAGCTAGTGATGATATGGTAATAGCTGACCTTGATGCTGCTCTTCTTGAGCAGTGTACCGGAAGGAGATGGATTAAAACCCGCCGTCCGAAATTATATGTCCCTCTGACTGTTCCAACCGGCAAGGAGCAGGATACACGAAAGGTGAGGTTTGATAAAAAGGGGATATAGTCCAAGTTTTTAGTAAAGTTCCATATGTATTGTGAAAGTGATGAGTTTGTTGTTATGATATCAGTACAAGTATATGTATAAAGCTTATTTGAAATAAAAGACAAATAGATTTAATTTGTAATTATTGAAAAAATATTTTACATTTAACAATAATAAAACAAAAATCTTGAGTTGAATTATGTCATCAGTTGTCGGAGTTTTAACTTTTAAGGATAATAATAAAGTTCCTGTTTTTGGGCTTGGGACATGGCGGCTTAAAGGTAAAGAATGCACATCGATTGTTAAAAAAGCACTTGAGCTTGGTTATACTCATATTGATACAGCGGAGATGTATGAAAATGAATCTGAGGTTGGTGAGGCAATTTGTGAATATGACAGGTCAAAGCTGTTTATCACTTCAAAAGTCTGGCCCAGGAATTTACATTATAATGATGTTATTACTGCATGCGAAAGGTCGCTGAAAAAATTGAACACTGATTATCTTGACTTATATCTTATCCACTGGCCCAACGAAAGTGTTCCAGCAGAAGAGACGTTCAGTGCGATGAGTGAATTGCAAAAGCGGGGATTAATTAAAAGTGTCGGTGTGAGCAATTATACCATTAACCAGCTTGAAGGAGTATTAAGTGTCAGTCCGGTTGATATTGTTACCAATCAGGTTGAGTTCCATCCATATTTATATCAAAAGGAATTATTAGAATATTGCAATGCAAATAAAATTATACTTACAGCGTGGGCTCCGCTTGCACGTGGTGAAATCTTAAATGATCCTGCACTAAAGCGGATTGCAAAATTATATCAAAAAACAACTGCTCAAGTTTCCCTTCGATGGCTTCTGCAAAAGGGTTTGATTGCTATTCCCAAGGCGAGTAAAGAGAAAAATCTGAAGGAAAATATTGCTATATTTGACTGGTTTCTTACTGAGGATGATATTTCTTCGATCGATAATATCTCTATTGAAAAACGTTTAATTGACCTTTCGTTTAACTGGTAATCTGTATTTTGCTTTAGGACATATAACTTTATATACACCTTTAATTTTAATCACAGATTACACTGGTTGAAATGATTAAATTTTAAAATAATTATATAATTGGGAGGTGTTATAAATGGCTGATAGTATAGGAAGTGAGTTTATTGAAAAGACTAAATTTCAGTATTCAACACCTTCTGACCAAATGAGGGGGCTGCCGCAGCCGCCATTGGAACTGGGCTATGATATTAAGAAGCCCCTTATTGATTTACCTTTGCCAAAAGATATTGCGGTTAAAGATGTTGGTTTAAGAGAGGCAATAGAGAGGCGAAAGAGTGTGCGAGATTATGCTGATATACCACTCGGTTTATCAGAACTCTCCTTTCTGCTTTGGAGTACACAGGGAGTGAAGGAGGTTTTTCCGGGACAGGCGATTTTTAGGACTGTGCCGTCTGCTGGTGCCCGTCATTCCTTTGAGACATATCTTCTTGTCAATAATGTTAAAGAATTATGTTCAGGTATTTACAGATTTTTATCAATTGACCATAAACTTGTTGAGGAGAATATCAAAGAGGGAGTTGCTGATAAGATTGTTGAAGGATGTTTGGGGCAGGAATTTGTGAAGACTTGTGCTGTTGTTTTTATATGGACGGTTGTTGCTTGTAGAATGAAATGGCGTTATGGTGAGAGGGGTTACAGGTATATGTTTTTGGATGCGGGACATGTCTGTCAAAATCTTTATTTGGCAGGAGAGGCAATAGATTGTGGAGTTTGCGCTGTTGCTGCTTTTGCAGATGACCGGATTAATAGTGTGCTCGGGATTGACGGAAACGAGCAATTTTCCATATATATTGCCACAGTCGGAAAGAAAGGGGAATAGACATTTTAATTTTTAAGGAAAATATTTTAACCAAAGTCTTATGAATAAAAGGGGAATCTAAAATGAATACTAAATTTTTTATTTTACTATTTATTTTTTTCGTGTTTGGTATTTTTAAATGCGGTTCTGACGCGGAGTGGATAGAATTGATGTCGGGAGCTGATTTTAGTGGATGGAGGGAAGATACAGGGGACTGGCAGATTGTTGGTAAAACATTTATGAATCCTGATGATGAGAAGCTTATTACTACAAAGCCAGGGAGTGGGATTTTTGTGAATGGTGCAACAGGCAAGACAGTTGATCTTTTCACTGAATTGGAACACGGCGATGTTGAAATGCATATTGAATTTATGGTTCCGAAGGATTCAAATTCCGGGATTTATTTTCAGGGACGATATGAAATTCAGGTATTAGACAGCTGGGGTGTAAATGAGCCCAAATTTTCAGACTGTGGTGGAATTTATCAGCGCTGGGATAACGGCAGGGGATATGGGGGTGTTGGTCCGAGAGTGAATGCGAGCCGACAGCCTGGTCGATGGCAATCTTTTGATGTTGTTTTTAAGGCACCTCGATTTGATGATTATGGAAGGAAGATTTCTGATGCAGTGTTTGTAAAAGTTGTACATAATGGGAAAGTGATACATGAAAATGTAAACTGCTCCGGACCAACCCGTGCAAGTGCATTTAAAGATGAGAAGCCAAAGGGACCTCTTATGTTTCAGGGAGACCATGGCCCTGTGGCTTATCGGAATATGAAAGTCCACATAATGAATTAAATGATAAAAGCCACAATTCTGGAAAATAAATAGGATTAGTTCTTGTGTGAAATTTGTTAAATCATAAAAAAGCAAAAGTAGAATTTCTATTAGATAAAGAGTTTGATGATTATTCAAAAAAAGTATATATAAAATTCTTGATTTTAAGGAAAAATATCTATACTTTTTCAAATTATAAATTGTATAATTTTTATTATATTTTTAGTTAGAAAGGAGCAGAGTAAATTTTTTATAAAATTTAATATTTGTTTTGAATTTAACATTAAAAAAGGAGTAAAAAGTGAAGAGAGTAAGAATATTGACAATTATTACGGTTGTGGTATTGGTTTCTTCTTTGGTTTGGACTGCGTGTGAAAAAAAAGTTGAAGAAAAGGTAACACTTGAGACTGAAACAGACCAAATTAGTTATATTATGGGTGTTCAGACGGGTAAACAAATAAAAACAATGCCGCTTGAAATTAATCCCGATGCTCTTGTTATGGGCATAAAAGATGTTCTGACTGATAATGAGCTTGCAATGTCTGAAGGTGAGATGGCAGGTGTGTCGATGAAATTTCAAGAAAGAATGAGAACACAGCAGCAAGCTCAAAATCCTGAAGCTCAGAAGAATTTGGCTGATGCAAATGCTTTTCTGGAAGAAAACGGTAAGAAAAGGGGTGTTAAGGTACTTCCCAGCGGACTTCAGTATAAAGTAATCAAGAATGGAACAGGTAAAAATCCAACGGCGGCAAGCAAGGTTAAAGTACATTATCGCGGGACATTGATAAATGGAGAAGAATTTGACAGTTCATATGAGAGAAATGCACCAGCAGAGTTTAATCTAAATCAAGTTATTCCGGGATGGACTGAGGGACTGCAGCTTATGAAAAAAGGGGGGAAGTGGCAGTTTTTCATTCCACCGAATTTGGGTTATGGAGCAAGAGGAGCAGGAGCGGATGTACCCCCTAACTCAGCACTGATTTTTGAGATCGAACTTTTAG
>JAUVVT010000308.1 GCA_030604505.1 bacterium
ATTAGAGATTTTCAGCTCTACTTTTAAAATAAGATTTGGTTAAAAATATAGAAATAATTCTTTAATAATGCAATAAAAATGATATGAGAGATTATATAAAATTTTTTATTGGAAATTATCAATTTTTTTTTATCTTAAAACTAATAAATGATTCTCTAACCCGAATAATTCATAAACCATGTTTTTGTTATTCTGTTCCACCCCAATACATCTGTGGTCACCATATGAAAACTTCGGAATAAGAATCTATTATGAAAATTGATAAGGACTCCGAAACAAGTTCCCCGAAGTATCGGGACAGGCGGAATGACAGGCTGTACAACCGCCATCCTGACGTAGCACCTTTTTAAAGTGATTAAATTTATACCGTTGTATGTTGTTGTCACCAAAAACATTTTTTCCTCTTGCAAGACCAATAAATACAACTCATTGTGAGGGATATAGCAATGTGATAATCTGTTCATTAAAATTTCAATATTAATCAACTTTATACATAAAAAATAAAATTTACATAGGTTCAAAGATATAAAATGACTAAATATATCTGTTCTGTTTGCGAACAACAGTATCCTGTGACCGATTTTCTTTTTAAATGTGATTGCGTGGGTTTACTTGATCTCAAGAAATATGTATCATTTCCTCTAAAAAAAATCATAAAGAGAGAACCTACTATGTGGAGATACCGTGAGGCAATTCCAATAGATAGTGATAAAAATATTGTCTCATTTAATGAAGGTATGACTCCACTAATTGATTTTTCTTATAATGGTTTCAATCTGAGGGCAAAAATGGACTATATTTTTCCCACCGGTTCTTATAAAGATCGCGGTTCTTCTGTTTTGGTCAGCAAGCTAAAAGAGATTGGTGTGAAAAGGATAATCGAGGATTCTTCAGGTAACGCCGGTGCTTCCATTGCGGGATATTCTGCAAAGGCAGATATAAAATGTGAAATATACTGTCCCGATTATACTTCCAAGGGCAAGCTTGCACAAATACAATTATTTGGAGCAAAGGTAAATAGAATCCGTGGTACAAGAGCCGATACATCTGTTGCTGTATTAAAGGATGCCGAAAAGATATATTATGCTTCTCATAACTGGAATCCATTCTTTTTGGAAGGGACAAAGACAGCTGCATTTGAAATTGCAGAGCAGCTAAACTGGGAAAGCCCCGATAATGTTATATGCCCGATTGGATTCGGAACTAACTACCTGGGGCTTTATATCGGATTTAAGGAACTTCTTGAAAATAATGTTATCAGCAGACTGCCGAAATTGCTGGGTGTTCAATCGAATGTCTGCTGTCCGATATATAAGGCACTTTTAACGAAAAAAGATAATATACCAGCTTTTCCACAAAAAAGACCGACAATTGCGGAAGGAATCTGTTCAGAGAAGCCAATCCATGAAAAATTAATTTTAAAAGCAATAAAAGAGACTTCAGGAGCAATCACCATAGTTTCAGATAATGAAATTAAAAAGGGAATAAAGGTTCTTGCAGGTTACGGATTATTTGTGGAGCCGACTTCGGCTGTTGTTATTCCGGCGATTGATAAATTCTACAAAAACAATATTATAAAACCCAGACAAAAAACCGTCCTCATCTTAACAGGTTCTGGCCTGAAAGCCACAGAGAAATTAATGAAGATGTTTGTAAAATGATTAATGATAAAGATGCGACAAAAATGTTGATAATCGGCAATAAACATTGGAATTGGCTGCGATTTTATTATATGGAGGGATAAAAGGGGGGTTTGCTACTACTGCAAAATAAATAATTTATCTACTTTTTTTGAAAGATGACTCTGCCGAAGGCGGATCCACCTGCGGCGGAAAAGAAACTTTACATAATTTTTCAACCCCTGCAGAGAAAGGAATGAAAAATAAGTTTTCCTTCAAAAAAAGATTTCTATCACTCAAGTCTGTAGATGAATGTAATTATTCCTTCCTGCATTATCTGGGGGGCATTTTTTTCTAAAGGATTAAAGTTCCACGTTTTTAGGGATTTTATTGCAAGGTTTTCAAGCAGCATATTTCCTTTCTGGAGGGGGATGGTTTCTCCGACTGTACCATTGGGAAAGATCTTAAATCTAAGTCTAATGACAGCAGTTTTATTAAAACCTTCCGGATATTCGGGCAGATTACCTCTGACCTTTTCTCTTGTACCTCCAACCCATTCAATCATATATGATTGAACAGAAAAAATATTAGCACCGGCGTATTTTTCTTTATCATCTGTCTGCGTACTTTCTAATACATAGAAATTATTATTTTCAAGCCGGTCTATTCTTTCCCCCAGTATGTTTATAATATCATTAGTTGATTCTCGTTCGTCTGCTTCGCTAAATTCAACTTTGTCTCCTAATCTTGCAGGGGATTCTTTAGCAAATAGCTTGTCTTTTTTTACAATGGGAATTTCGGGTTCTTCTACTTTAGTCATCGCTCTTTTTGGGAGGTCTACAATTTCTTTCTTTTTTACTGTGGTTGTTCTTTCGCCGGCTGGTTGTGTTTTTCTCGGTACGAGTGGAGTATATGTTTCTCCGCTGGTGCTGCCCGCTCTGACAACGGTAAATGTCAAATCAAAAAATTTAGGAACTTCAGGACTTAAATCGATACCGACGCTTAACAATATAAGTCCAACGACTACGTGAAATATTAATGAAAAAACAAATCCTTCAAATTTTTTTAGTTTATTCATTGTTTTGGCTCAGTAGCTATAGAAAATTTATCAAATCCGACATTTTTAGATATATCCATATCATCCACTGCACTCTGCAGTGTTACCTCTTTATCGGCTTTTATAACGACTACCTGCTCCTTACCAAAAACGAATTTTTGCTGCAGGAGTGCCGGAAGTGTTGATAATACGACTTTTTCCTCGTTTAAATAATACTCACCATCGCGTGTAATACTTATAGTGATATTTTTATCTGATGTGACCTCGGTAGCTTCCGATTCCGGTAATTTCAACTTTATTCCCGGTTGAACAATAAATGTTGATGATAAAAGAAAAAATATTAAAAGTAAGAACACAATATCTGTTAATGAGGAAAAATTAAAAGTCGTTAATAGTTTGTTCTCTATCTTCAAATTCATTTTCACTCTCCGAATATAATAATTCAATTATTTCATTTGACCCGACTTCCATTTCATGAACAATTCTTTGGACTTTACCTAAAAGATAATTATAAAATATATATGCAGGAATACCTACGGAAAGCCCGAAAGCGGTTGTCAGCAGGGCTTCCCATATTCCTCCTGCAAGGACTGTTGCGTTTACATTCCCTGCCAGTCTTTGAATTTCCATAAATGCCCGAATCATTCCCGTAACAGTCCCTAAAAATCCAATCAACGGTGCAACACCTGATATTGTTGCAACATGACTGAGATTTTTTTCAAGATGGTATATCTCTTCTCTGCCGGCATTCTCAATGGTCTCCTGAACCACCTTTTTCTCAAGGTGGCTTTTTGAAATTCCTCTTTTCAAGACCTTGGGAAGAGAACCTTCAGTCTTTGAGCAAAGCTCTAATGCATCATCGATATTATTTTTCAGGATTAAATTTTTCACCTTCAGTATAAAATGTGTTGCATTGATCTGCGCTTTTCGTAAAGATATAAATTTTTCGACTATAATTGCAGCTGCAATAATTGAACAGATTAGAATCGGTATCATTATTGGACCGCCTTTTACAAACACAGATAATAAATTGGTCATTTCCCCTCCATATTAATTTCTGAATTTATTAGTAAGTTTTTTCCGCCCAAGCGGATCCGCTTTGCGGATGGAACACCTTTTTTTCAAAAGAAGTAAGGTTACCAGTAATAACTTATATTTCCTGCCGAGACCATATCCGGCTGGTCGTAACCCCTCCTGATTTCATACTTCTGATTAAAGAGGTTAAAAATC
>JAUVVT010000076.1 GCA_030604505.1 bacterium
GAAATATGTAAAACTTTTCCCGGAGGCAGATGATATTTTAGATAAAAAGTTTAAAATTGGAAGGGCTCTTGTTGATTTGGGAGATTATACCGCTGCCGTTGAAAATCTAAAACCGATTCTCAATGAAGTAAGTCTTGAAAGTGAAATTTTAGTACAAATGACAATTGCCGAGGCTTATGAAGATATGGGTAATGATGAAAAAGCTATTTCAGAATGGCTGAAAGTCTTATATTACGGGCGTTCTAATATTCCAAAATTAAACATCACCATCAGGTTTAGACTTGGATCTATTTGTGAAAGAATAGGAATGTATGACAAATCGCTTGAATTTTTCGAGGAAATTGTTAGGATAGAGGGGGCAACATCGGACTTTGGAAGACCTGCTGTAGAAGGAATAAACAGGATTAAGGAAAGAATCAAATCTATTGAAGGATACAAAAATAATTGAAAAAGTTTGATAAAACCGATTGGACAGCGATAGACAAAATAATAGAAGAAGCTTTAAAGGAGGATATAGGTTCAGGGGATATTACAACGGAAGCAATTTTTGACGATAATAAATCTTCATCTGCCGTAATTAATGCCAAAGATGATGGAATACTTGCCGGAATTGAAGTAGCTGAGCGTGTTTTTAAAAAAGTCGATTCTGATATTAGTTTTAAAATTATAGTTGAAGACGGAGAAAATATTTCCAACGGACAAAAAGTGGCGGAAATTAACGGCGGTACCTGCTCTATTTTAATGGCTGAAAGGACTGCCTTAAATTTTCTTGGCAGGATGTCCGGGATTGCGACCTTGACCAACGGGTTTGTTAAAAAGATAAAAGATACTAATGCAAAAATACTCGATACGCGGAAAACAATCCCAAATTTAAGAATCCTCGAAAAATATGCTGTTTCCGTCGGCGGCGGCTGTAATCACAGGTTCGGACTTTATGATATGTTCCTTATTAAAGATAATCATATAAAGGCAGCAGGCGGGCTCGACAAAGCCGTGAGAAAAGCTGTTAAATACAGAAAAGATAGGGGTATCAACCAGAAAATAGAAGTAGAAACCGGGAATATCGAACAGGTAAAGACAGCTCTGTCAGAGGGCGTTGACAGAATTATGCTTGACAATATGAATATTAAAGAAATGCAAGAAGCTGTGGAAATAGCAGAGGGAAAAGTGGAAATCGAAGTATCTGGCAATATTAATATCGAAAACATTTGTAATATCGCTTCAATTGGGGTTGATTATATCTCTATCGGAGCATTGACTCACTCTGTAAAAAATTTCGATTTTTCTTTGTTAATTATTTAATAAAATTTGAGGGCATACTAAGATTAAAGAGTTACTGAGTTTAAAAAAATATCTTTTAAAATACAAAAAACAGTTATTAATCGGATTTGTTTTTATAATACTGACAAATTTATTTACGGTTGCTGCTCCAAGGGTATTGGGATATGCAATAGACAGTCTTAAGCAGAATGCAGATTTTTCTTTTCTTGCAGTATATGCTGGAGCAATATTTTTAATTGCCGTAATTCAGGGTATATTCCGTTTTTATATGCGTCGAACAATCATAGGCGTTTCCCGCTGGATAGAATTTGACCTGCGCAACGATTTTTTTGCCCACCTTGAAAGATTCTCTGCAAATTTTTTCCTTAACAATAAAACCGGCGATTTAATGAGCCGTGCAACCAATGACCTAAATGCTGTAAGAATGGTTCTGGGTCCGGGAATAATGTATTCTATTACAACTGTTACAATGTTTATTTTTGCCCTTGCACTTATGTTATCAATAAATGTGCGGCTGACAATATATGCAATGCTACCTTTTCCGCTTCTGGCATTTTTCATAAGCAGATTTGGGATTATGATTTATAAGAGATTTGAAAAAATTCAGGAACAGTTTTCAAATATGAGCGCATATCTTCAGGAGAATCTCGCCGGTATTAGAGTGGTCAAAGCGTATGTCAGAGAAGATAATGAAATAGAGGAATTCCGAAAACAAAATAAAAGATACTTTGAAAAGAGCAAATCTTTAATCAGGGTCAGGTCGTTCTTTTTGCCGGTAATAGAATTAATGGGGGGATTGGGCATACTTGTTGTTTTATGGTATGGAGGATACCAGGTTATTTTAGGGGAAATTTCAATCGGAGATTTTGTCGCACTTAACGCTTATCTTTTATTGCTTTTGTGGCCCGTGATTGCACTCGGATGGGTTGTAAGTCTCTTTCAGAGAGGGTCTGCGTCTATGGGGAGAATGAATAAAATATTTGATTTAGAGCCCGATATTAAAGACGATGAAAATGTATTGAAAATAGAAAATATTGAAGGCGAAATAGAATTTAGGGATTTGACATTTTCATACAATAATACTAATGAACCAGTATTAAAAAATGTAAAATTGAAAATAACAAAGGGAATGACCCTTGCTGTCGTGGGACCAACCGGTTCCGGGAAAACTACTCTTGTTAATCTAATTCCAAGAATTTTTGACGCTCCCGAAGATACTATTTTTATAGATGGAATATCCATTAAAAAAATTCCTTTAAAAACTCTGAGAGAAAATATAGGGTATGTTCCGCAGGATACATTTCTGTTTTCTGATACAATAAAAGAAAACGTTGTATTTGGAGTAACGGATTATAGCAATGACGATATTATTAAATCTGCCGAAATTTCTCAGGTTTTGAAAGATATAGAAGATTTTCCCGAAAAATTTGAGACAATGCTCGGAGAAAGAGGTATAAATCTCTCTGGAGGACAGAAACAGCGTCTTTCAATTGCAAGGGCAATAATCAAAGAGCCAAGAATCCTTATAATTGATGATGCTCTTTCAAGTGTTGATACTTATACAGAAGAAGAAATTCTTAAAAGATTAAAAAAGTTTATGGCGGAGAGGACAAGTATAATTGTATCTCATAGAATATCTACAGTAAAGGATGCCGATTGGATAATTGTCCTTGACAACGGAATGATAGTTGAACAGGGAACACATAAAACATTGGTCGATAAAGATGGAATGTATGCCAACCTTTACAAAAAACAACTCTTGGTAGAAGAACTCGAACAGGATTGAATTATAAAAAAAACTTGATTATTTCCATATTTTTTATTAACTTAACACATTTAATTATAATGACTTATTTTCCCAATAAAATTAGATAGGTAAAAGTTATTTAAACTTGAGGTTAAAATGAAATTTGCAGAGTGTATGAACAGACTCGGTGAAGAAACCGCTTTTAAGGTGCTTGCCAGAGCAAAAGCCCTTGAAAAAGAAGGGCGGAAGATACTTCATTTTGAAATCGGAGAAACGGGTTTTGACACTCCGAAGCATATTTGTGAAGCCGCAAAACAGGCAATTGATGAAGGATACACGCATTATGAACCATCTGCCGGTATAATGCCTTTTAGAGAAGCAATTGCTGAAGATGTAAACAAATCGAGAGAAAATGTTAATGTAACTCCGGATAATGTAGTTGTTACTCCCGGGGCGAAGCCGATAATGTTCTTTGGGATTATTGCCTGTTGTGAGAGCGGCGATGAAGTCATATATCCAAATCCGGGATTTCCCATATATGAATCTGTTATAAGCTTTGTTGGGGCAAAAGCTGTTCCGATTCCCTTGCGAGAAGAGAACGAATTTCGTATGGATATTGATGAACTGAAAAAGCTTATTACATCTAAAACAAGAATGATAATAATAAATTCACCTCAAAATCCGACAGGAGGTGTTCTTATAGAGGCAGATTTAAAAGGACTTGCCGAAGTTGCTGTTAACAACGATATAACAGTTATGTCTGATGAGGTTTATAAAGAGATTCTATTTGAAGGAGAACATAAGAGTATAATGTCGTTTGATGGTATGCCTGAAAGAACGATACTTATAGATGGTTTTTCCAAGAAATTTTCAATGACCGGGTGGCGGCTTGGATACGGCGTTGTCCCGGTAGACCTTGCACGGCATATTGCAAAACTTATGGTAAACAGCAATTCATGTACCGCAAGTTTTATCCAGAGAGCAGGAGTTGCTGCATTAAAAGGACCTCTGGACGACCTTTATGATATGGTCGGACAGTTAAAAGCAAGAAGAGATGCGATTGTAGATGGTTTAAATAGTATTGATGGAATATCCTGCCTTCGTCCAAAAGGAGCATTCTATGTATTCCCGAACATAAAAGAGCTTGGGATTACAAGTGATGAATTAGAAACCTTTCTGCTTGAAAAAGCCGGAATAGCTGCTCTTGCAGGAACATCATTCGGTATATATGGAGAAGGATATTTGAGATTTGCCTGCTGCAATTCGATTGAAAATATTGATAAGGCAGTCCAGATAATAAAAAATGTACTAAAAGAAAACTAAACACTTACTTTCTTTGTAAAGAAAGCAAGCAGAGAAACTTTACTATAATGAAAAAAACCGCACTTTATGAAGTTCACAAAAAATTGGGTGCAAGACTGATTGAGTTTGCAGGATATATGATGCCGGTCAGTTATAAGGGTATAATTGCAGAACATTTAAAAGTTCGCAGTTCGGTCGGAGTCTTTGATGTTTCGCATATGGGAGAAATTGAATTTAAAGGGGAAAACGCTCTTGAGATGGTTCAAAAGGTTACTATTAACGATGCCTCACGATTAAATGAATATAAGGTTCAGTATTCTGCAATGTGTTATGATGATGGGGGTATTGTCGATGATATTCTTGTATATAGATTCCCCGATAAATATTTAATGGTGGTGAATGCATCTAACAGAGAAAAAGATTTTAACTGGATAATTGAAAATAAAATAGACGATGTTGAAATTAAAGATGTTAGTGATTTTATATCATTATTAGCTGTTCAGGGTCCTGATTCAATAAAAACTCTTCAGAAGTTAACTGAAATAAATCTCGACCGGATAAAATATTATCATTTTACCGAAGCTGTTCTTGCAGACAGAAATGTTGTCCTCTCGAGGACGGGATATACAGGAGAGATAGGGTTTGAAATTTTTATACCGGTTGAAGATTCGGAATATATCTGGGATAAAGTTTTTGAAACAGGCGGGAAATTTGATATCGAGCCAATCGGACTTGGAGCAAGGGATTCATTAAGACTCGAAAAAAAATATTGTCTTTATGGGAATGATATTACCAGATATACAAATCCGCTCGAGGCAGGATTAGGTTGGATAACAAAACTGGAAAAAGGAGATTTCATTGGTAGAGAAGCATTATTAAAAATAAAAGAAAAAGGTATAAATAAAAAACTAATCGGTTACATTGCTGAAGGGAAAGCTTTTCCCAGAAAGGGATATGAAATTGTAAAGAATGGTGAAATTATCGGAGAAACAACAAGCGGCGTATTTTCCCCATCTCTTCAAAAAGGTATAGGAGTGGGATATGTCAAAAAAGAGTATTCTGAGATTGGAACTACATTTGATGTAGTTATAAGAAAAGAAAACATCAAAGCAGAAATTGTCAAAACACCATTCTTGTAATTTGCGATTTATGAAATAAGAATTTTCATCTTTATCAAATCGTAAATTTTAAATTGAAAGATTCTGGGTTAATACAAATGCACAGAGCATCAAAGAGAAAAAAGAGCAAAAAAAATCAAGTCTTAGGGATTATTGTTCTTGCGGTTTCGGTCTTACTTATTCTCGGTATAATTACTGGAAATAAATATCTGGGAGAACTGGGTGAATACATCCAGGAATACTTTTTACGTTATACCTTTGGATATTCAACACTTGTTGTCCCATTTTTATTGTTTTGCTTTGGTTGGAATATCTTCTTCAGAAAAGGCATCTCACAACTCTTTAAATTTTCCTCATATTCACTCGTTTTAATGGTCATTATATCATTCGGCTTATCCTTTTTTAATATTTTGTTTGACGGAAAATTTGGAGATGCGTTTAGTTTAGGAGGAACTGCAGGAATATTCCTTGCTAATAAGTCTCAAAAATTCTTGGGTTCTATCGGCAGTATAATAGTCTTAATTTCAATTTATTTAATTTATATTTTTAATTTATTTGATGTTGAACTGAGCGGAGTTTACCGTTTAGTTGAAAATAATATTAAAAAAGTATTTTCAAAAATAGGAAAATTTATAGAAGATAAAAACTTTAAAAGGAAAATAATATTTTTCTGGAAAGAGAGCAGAAAAAAAACCAAATCCCGAAAGAAAACTGAGCCTATGATAGAAAAGACAGAATATATTCCTGAAGAAAGAGAAGAAATAAAAATAACCTTCGATGAGAAAGAAGAGGTTGAAGAAGAATTATCGGTTCCCAAAGAAGTAAAAAAGGAACCCGGAGATTATGTTTTTCCTCCGATAGAACTTCTCGATTATCCTCCCGATACACAGAAAAAGATTTCTCAGAATGAATTGGTAAAAAAAGCTAAAATAATTGAGACGACACTATCTGATTTTGGAGTCGGTGCGGAGGTCGTCAAGGTTATTCCCGGACCGGTAATCACATTATACGAAGTATCTCCGGCTCCGGGAGTTAAGATTAGTAAAATAGCAAGCCTGTCTGATGATTTGGCTCTTGCAATGAAAGCAAGAGGAATCAGAATTATCGCTCCCATACCCGGCAAGGCGGTTGTAGGAATTGAAATTCCCAATGAAGAATCTGTCAAAGTATATCTGAGAGGTCTTATTAGTTCGGAAAAATTTGTTGGTTATAAATCAAAACTGGGTATTGCTTTTGGTACAACTATTGAAGGACAGGCATATATATCCAACCTTGCAAAAATGCCCCATCTTCTTATTGCAGGTTCTACCGGCTCGGGTAAAAGTGTTGGAATTAACACAATAATAGTAAATATTTTATATCGTGCGCTTCCGGATGAAGTGCAGTTCGCTATGATTGACCCAAAAAAACTTGAATTATCTGTTTACAAAAAATTAGTAAACCACCATCTCTTGACCGTTGAAGATATTGATGAAGATGTAATCACAAAACCTAATAATGCTGTTGTTCTCCTTAAATGTCTTGAAAGAGAGATGGAGAAAAGATACAGCATTTTAGCGAAGACAGGGGTGAGAAATATTGAAGATTATAATCAAAAGATTTCTCAAGGAAAAGATGAAGAATTTTCCGAATGGGGTAAATTGAGTTATATTGTAGTAATAATTGATGAATTGGCTGACCTGATGATAACTTCGGGCAAAGAGATTGAAGAATCTGTTGCACGGCTTGCACAGATGGCAAGGGCAATCGGGATTCATCTGGTAATCGCCACTCAAAGACCTTCTGTAGACGTTATAACGGGAGTAATAAAAGCAAACTTTTCTGCCCGAATCGCCTATCAAGTAGCCACAAAGGTAGATTCGAGAACTATACTTGATGTGAACGGAGCTGATCAATTGATAGGAAGAGGGGATATGCTCTTTTTACCAAC
>JAUVVT010000366.1 GCA_030604505.1 bacterium
CCAATAACGAAAGCATTTGCTTTTCTTAATAAATCGATTGCTTTGTTTCTGCCGGTTTGGGGCCAGCCGTTGCTGTCCATATCGGGAACCATTCTTCCGTCGGAGTAAGTTTGAACACCGGCAAATATTGATTGAGTGATACATACTTTCATTTTTGTCCCTGTCCAGTCCATGCCCCATTTTTGGAGAAAATAAAGCTGACGGTCTCCAAGAAGCTCAGCCTGCGGAACATCGAGTAAGCGTGTGTCAAACTCTTTATCCTGTATTTTACCGTCCCATATTAAATCTTTCGATTTTGGTTTAACAATGATAGGGGGTGTTTTAAATTTTCTGTCTTCAAGGACGGCAAAACTTACACCACCATAATTAAATCCGGTATAATAGACCGTTATTCCCTGGAGGACAGGAGTCGGGTCAAACGGGTCGGGATTGGATTGACACATAGTTCTCTGAACCATATTAACAAACTCTGCTTCATACTGGTAGCCCCCGTCGTTATTGTTACCGGTCGTGCATCTTCTTCCCGACCATCCCCAGATGTTGCCCTGATAAACATCATGGTCATCAGTCATACAGACTGCGGGGATTTTTCTGGTTAGGTCGCCGAAACACCAGTACCAATAATACCAGCGGTAAAGATAATCAAGCTCCGGGAAACGTGCATCATCTTCCCGTGTCGTCGGATTCCCGCTTTCGTAAACCTGGTCACCAGTAAAGAAAAGCATATCAGTGCCGTGTATCGGAATGTTTTCTATTATATTATTATGCGGGAACCAGATATTGTCGGAAGTATATCGCTCAGGCGAACCATAACCGAAAACACCCCAGGAATCATCCGGCGGGCGTCCTAATAATTGGTATCCGGTGAAGGCAGCGATGACTATTTCATCTTTGTCCCTTGGATCTTTTTTGATAGTACCTGTGTAAGGAGAATATTCCTTATTTTTATATATGATGCGGAAGTCATAATCTGAACTATCGTCCCAATCTTTAATCCGAAAATGTGCAGAATATCCCGGTGTTATGATTTCTGCCGTTGGTCCTTTTATCCATGAGTTAGAAAATTTTTTCTTATACTCAATTTGTGCTGTACGGGAATCAGTGTGACCAACAGGCATAAATTGGGCAGTCAGTTTTAATACATAGTTTGACAAACTGTATAATGTACCGATTACCGGACCAACTCCCCGTTCAGGATGTGCTTTAATCTTTTTACCATCTATACGCAAATCGCGAAACCAGAATGTCGGTCCCTTGGTAAGACCAACGGAAGATGAAACAATGGCGATGTTTCCAAGAATATCAGATTCGTCTACATTTTTAAGTGTAATACTGCCCAAAAAATCGCCGTTTAAATACTTCCACGTGGAAAGAGTTACAAAATATTTGTCAGAATTATTGGGTAGAATATCTATATCGAGTTGAATATCTTCCCAGATATTTCGTTTAAGCAAAGAACGTTTATACGATATGTCAGGTGGAATCACACGATATAAATTTCGTTCTTTTTCACTGTTGTTGTCTCTGAACTGGATGTTGCCGTTCATATCCATTACACAAAACATTCCGCCGCCGGTACCTGAATAGTGATGAATAAGCGATGCTGCTTTGTAATCGAGCTTTCCCTTTCCGGCACCAATCAATATTCCACTCCAGCCGCTGCTTTCAATAATTTGTTGTTCCCCGCTTTCTCTTTTACCAAGAATATGTTCCCATATCTTTTTTTCTTCCTCACTTATAGTGGGCGATATAGCAACCCCCATTCTTAACGATATATGGATATCACCGGCTCCCTTTATAACCTCTCTTGTGATAAGATGTACATTGCGGTGTTCTTTATTTGGTCCCTGCTGGATACACTCGAGTCTTCCACCGCGTAATCTCCAGTCCTGAAGTCTGTTACCCCAAAAGTCTCTTCCCAACCAGTGCCGCTCAGATGTATTTTCCCAATCTGAGAGTTTGCCTGAACGATTCTCCACAATGCAGGTAAATTCCCTGACCTTTTGTCCATCTGCTCTTTTAAGTTTACCTGCCTTAGGGGTGTATTTTATAGTAATAAGTCCAGTAATCGGTGCTGATTGAACTAATTTTAAAACAAGAACATTATCTCTCGATGGACAAATATAAGAAGTTTCTTTAAGAAGTAATTGTTTTTCTGTATAATTTCCATCTTCACATTTTTTTAATAAAATGTAAAAGCCGGAATTTACGTTATAAGGTCTCGATAAGTTTTGGATAAAATGTAACTCGATAATATCTCTTGACTTATCAACTAATACGGCAGAAACACTTTCCTCTGTTCCTTCACTGTAAGAATATGAATTTAAAAAGATTAATATCATAAATGATAGTAAAAATTTATTAAACACAAAGACTAACAGTTTTTCTGTCATTTTTGTACTCCTGTTTTTCTGAAAAAGTATTGTTAAGAATATTGATTGAATTTAGTAGAAATAAAATTTATAGTCAAATAAAAAAAATCTTTTTCTGAGCTTGTAATTTCACAAATTTCTCCGGAACTGTGGAAATAAACCTTGATTAAAGGAACTTTTAATTTGATTGATTAGTTAAACAATACAGGAAGTTAGCTCAAGTATAAATTTAAGTTTTTTATTTGTTAATGATAAAAAGACTTGACAAATAAAAATAAGTTTATATATTTATACCCCATAGAAGATTGTGATTTATTTGGGCGGAAAAAATTTTCTTGACTATTAAAGTTCTTTCTTATATATTATTATTCTGTCAACTATATAGGCAGATTTTTTTATTTGTTCTTTGAAATAAAAAGTGCAGGGTCCAGGGTCTTTTCAGAGTGAAAAATAATAAAAAATAATATAATTACAATGGAGAGTTTGATCCTGGCTCAGGACGAACGCTGGCGGCGTGCCTAATACATGCAAGTCTACGAGAAAGTCAGTTTCGGCTGGCTAGTAAAGTGGCGAACGGGTGAGTAACGCGTAGGCAACCTGCCTTCAGGTTTGGAATAACTCTGCTAACGCGGAGCTAATACCGGATATTGCAATGTTTTTGCATGAAAATATTGTTAAAGGGGGGGATTCTTATGAACCTCTTGCCTGAGGATGGGCCTGCGTTCCATTAGCTTGTTGGTGAGGTAACGGCTCACCAAGGCAGCGATGGATAGCCGACCTGAGAGGGTGATCGGCCACACTGGGATTGAGATACGGCCCAGACTCCTACGGGAGGCAGCAGTAGGGAATATTGCGCAATGGCCGCAAGGCTGACGCAGCAACGCCGCGTGACTGATGAAGCTCTAAGGAGTGTAAAGGTCTGTTAGGAGGGACGAATAGTTCAAATGTTAATAATTTTTGAACCTGACGGTACCTCCAGAGAAAGCTCCGGCCAACTCCG
>JAUVVT010000177.1 GCA_030604505.1 bacterium
ATCCCACCATCTCCACATAATCCTTATAGGGATGTATCAGACTGCGTCCCCATGTTCCAGAATCTCTCCCTCCTGTTCCGACAAGAGCAATTCTCAGTCTTTTCCTGCCTTGTTTTGCATAAACCGAACTGTTATTTATTAATGCTGCTGCTGAGATACCCATTGCTGTGGAAGCCGTTTTGCCAAAAAAACTCCTTCTTGAAAAAATATTCGTATTTTCTGACATTATAGTATCCTCCCATATTTAAAGTAAATTTATTTTTCTGAGATTAAAAGGCCGGTAAGTGTGAAAGCTTTTTTTATATATATAATCCGATATTCCCTATGTCAAATTCAAATATGACTGCAACCTGGGTTTTCGTTAAGTTGTAGATGAAATATATCAATTTTTTAGCACTATTCAAACATTTTTTTCATAATATTCAACTCAAAATTGACCACTCCCTTCAGGATAAGATGTTTTTACCACCTTACCAATTTTTGATGGTGTTTTTCAGAGCTCCCATCCTTTTCTGTATTTGCGATATAGAAATTCATTCGCTTCAGGTATGTTTGTGATTTTCATGTTTCCGGAGTCATATTCTATTTTTCTGCCAATCCGCAACGCAACAGCGCCGAGGCAAATGGTTTCCGCACAAGCTTTTACATTTTCAAAGTTTCCGGGCGACGGTTTTCCGCCTTTGAAGGCATTTATCCATTCCGAATCGCGGGAAGTTTTTCTTTCAGCGGTTTTTTTCGGCTGCTGATATTCACGCATCTTTTTCTCAGGGATGATTTTTGGCCTGTTGCCCCGAAAATCCCCGAGAATTTTTCCGCTGTCGCCGACAAACATCATCCCACTCGACGGCATTTCTTTGTTATCCATTTCCAGTTCTTCAGGAGTCGGGGGTCTCATTCCTCCGTCATACCAATATATATCAAGGGGGGGCATTTTTCCCCGTGCCGAAAATTTAAAACGAATTGTGCCGGCATACGGGAAAGAGACGTTATTTTCCTGAATCCCGCTTACATGGTCTATTATTTCGCAGGTAAAACTCGGTGTTGCTTCGATACTGACCGGAGCATCCAAATCGAAAGCCATAAATAGGGGCCAGAGACTATAATTCCCCATATCCCCGAGAATGCCACTTCCAAAGTCATACCAGCCGCGAAATACGGCATGTGTATAATTCGGATGATAGGGACGATAGAGAGCGGGCCCGAGCCATAAATCCCAATCAAAACCTTTCGGGACCGGCGGGGTTTCAGTCGGATAATTGGGCCATTGGGGCCATATCGGTTTGTTTATCCAGTTGTGCACTTCCCGAAGAGTGCCAATTGCTCCGTCCGATATCCAATCTTTTATTAAACCAATCGAATTTCTACTACTCCAGGCTGATAAGTGTGTAGCAACTTTCATTTTACGAGTAGTTTCGACGGCTAATCTGGCTTCATATAACACATTGGCTATGGGTTTATGCATAATAACATGCTTGCCTTTTTTCATAGCGGCAATTGCTATGGCTGCATGGAGATGGTCGGGTGTCATTATTTTGACTGCATCCAGGTCTTTTTCCTTTTCCAATAGCTCTCGAAAATCAGCATAGGAAGAGCATCCTTTATACCTGTTTGAAGGCATGTTTTTTGCATAGTATGTTTCTACAATTTCTTGTCCGACTTCCCGTCCTCCCCGAATACCATCAACGCCTTTTCCCCAGGCAGGTTTCTCTAAAAATCTTCGTATGCTGTTTCGAAGTCCATTTTTAGACCAGTCCACATAATCTGTGCTGTCTGTATTGGGGTCACAGACAGCAGTAATATGTATATCCGGATTAGAGAGCAACCTCATTATTTCCCTTAATCCCTGAGTTCCCAGACCGATGTAAGCCAAGTTAATTTTATCGCTCGGAGCGACATATTTAGGTCCACCCAGCACATGTCCCGGAACGACAGTAAATGCGAAAGCTGCGGCTGCGGAGCCCAAGAATTTACGGCGGTTTATGTTTTTTTTAGGTATCATTTTTTACCTCCAGTATCTAAATAATTATTATATATTTTAGATTTACAGGTTTCAATTTTATACTTTAATTTGACTTCATTCCAAGGTAACCCTTAACAGCAGATATGCATCGAAATCAATATTCAGGTAGGGATTGGAACCTTTAATTTTACCTAAATTTTTATTGTTTGCATAATCGTATATTGTATATATTCCCGAGTTATCAAGTCCTCTAAGATGGAGTCTGCCGCTGAATTTTCTGGTTTGATTTTCCGCTTCTTTTAAGATATTTTCAGGTTGTGCGTCAAATTCGGTGCCAAATCTCCATTTACGCTGTTTTTCCGTGCTTAACCACGGATTAGTGTAAAAGGCGTAGTAAAATGAGCCGCCCTTTTTTATAACATGGGCTTCCGGAAAATCAAATCCAATATCATAAAGGTTCAGATATTCACCGTGGGCGGGAAGATGTTCCTGATATATTTTAAGCCATTTTTCATGATATTCATCAAGCTTCGTTGAGAAAGTTCCGGGTACTCCACCACAGCCGATAATCAATTCATAAATCGGTCCCTCTAAAACACCGCAATATTCTTCCAAAACCGGAGCAGAAGGGTCGAATAGGGCTTTATACATTTTAGTTCTTCTTGTAATCTGGTCAATTCTGGGGTCAGATGTTACCGGTAAATGGAACCAAGGCATCTGATAAATTGACGGCGGTATGCTGCAGGCGCAATATTCTATGAGAAATCCGGATTTTATCGACGTTGCCGTTTCATAGATAATCCGAAAAATGTCCGTGACCTGCTCATAGGATTCCAGCGGTGATTTATGATTGTGTAGGGGGTTGTAGCATTGGGCGGCAGCATTAATTCTTGAAAAATCGAGTTTGAATCCGTCAAAATCCCATTCGCGGACAAATTTTTCTACAAGTTTTTTATGATATTCTTTTACGGGCGGGTATGCCGGACATAAGTCATAAGAGTTGTGAATTTTTCCGTCTTTATCTTTTATCAGCCAGTCAGGTTGTATTTTTGGCATTTCTCCTTCTTTTACCGTCGAAAAGGGTGTCCACCAGAGCCACGCTTTTAATCCTTCATTATGAAGTTTTTTAACGAATTTTTTCATGTCTTCATCACCGTTCGGGAACTTTGATTTTATGGGCCACCAATCTCCATTATGGTCAAACCATCCAGCATCAAGAATTAAGCTTGAAATACCAAGTTCTTTAATTCGAGGTATAAGATTGTATATTTTTTCGACAGTAAAATTCCTTCTGAATCCCCATGTGCACCATTCGTTTTTATATGCAAGTTCGGGAGGCGTCTTAAATTCAGGGAGAATCTGTTTCATAATATCCGCATAAGGTTTCAATGCATTGAAGAAATCACCGTTATGGACAATCAAAATCGTGTTTACAGTATTATATATTTCTCCCGGTTCAAGACTTATTTCTAATTTTTCGCACACTGCAATTTCAACAGATTTGTCGTCTTTTGCAATCACAGGCATATAAACAGGCACCGGTTTCGGCTCAATGTGACCCACAGCTATACCGCATTTATCACACCATAAATTAATTAACGGTATTCCGCCTCCAACGCCTTTATCTTCGTCGTTTATACCTAAATAATTCTCTCTTGAAAAATTTTCCGGAAGTTCAAATACGAAGTCCAGTCCCCATTTATATGCAGCTCCCTGAAAAGTCCAAAATCCTTTTTGCCTGCTCAGGGGATTGACAAGGGATTCGTCTATTTGAAAATAATTGCTGTATGACTTATCAATGACCAATTCGTCATTTCCCGTATTTTTATAGGAAGCACTTATTAATGCGATATCGGGATAATCTTTATAAAGTTCAATAGTGAACTCTTTTTGTAATTTGCTGTTATTCTCCGTTCCTTTTAATGTTAATCTTTTCCCGTTCCCGTATTTTGTATTGATGTTTGTTAAATCCGAGTTCTTTATCTTGAAATCCTTTATTTTTTTTCCGTTTACAACCGGGAAATGTGAGGGTGCCATTTCGGGAAAATTTTCCCTGTCTCTTGTCAATGATAATAATTCACCGTCATTGCTAAGGAAAACCTTTATTCCCATCGAATTATCTATTTTCAACTGGATTTTTGAGTTTTTGAACCACATATACCCATTCTCTTCTTCGCTGAATGATATTTGCTCAATTTTTTTTGCGCAGTGAAAACTTACCGTAGTTAAAAGAATGAAAATAAAGAATAATTTAAGTTTTTTCATTTTGTATCTCCTGTAAAATCAAGCCGTGTCTCTGGGATTATTTTTAATGTTTCTAATTTACAAACACTAATTTACTTTTTCAATATATATTATAAAAAATATTTTTTATATTTATAGTTGAAATTAAAAAATATTTCTCGTAAAATGATTTACTTTTAGTTTTAAATTTATTTTGAATAAATATTATCTCTGATTAAGAGAGAATAAAGATGGACGGTAATTCAATAAATTCGGAAGTAAAACTGCGGCGTGTTCTGAAATTAAAGGATTTGGTAATTTACGGAATCATTCTAATACAGCCCGGTGCTTCACTTGCACTTTTTGGTCATGCAAATTACCTTTCCAAAGGGCATGCGGTTACAACCATCCTTATTGCCATGCTTGCAATGATATTTACAGCAATCAGTTACGGACGTATGGCAAACCGTTACCCGTCCGCAGGCTCGGCATATACTTATGTGGGGAAGGGATTGGCCCCGGGTTTTGGTTTTATTGCCGGATGGTGTATGTTTTTAGACTATTTAATTATACCAATTATTTGTATTATATACTCCAGCGTCGCCGCTTATCATCTTCTTCCGGCCGTTCGTTATGAAGTATGGATTTTCTTTTTTACTATCTCCTGTACATTCCTGAATCTCAGGGGAATTAAGTTTGCTTCGCTGACAAATCAAATTCTTCTGATTATAATGAGTGCTGTAATATTCTATTTTATGGCTTCTGCTATCAGGTTTATATTTTTGAAAGACAGCCTTAGCGGATTAATCACGACTCAGCCGTTTTATCATAAGGATACATTTTCCTGGAGTGTTATCTGGTCAGGAACCTCATTTGCTGCGCTGACATACATTGGGTTTGACGGTTTAACTACCCTCTCGGAAGAAGTTGAAAACCCGCGCCGCAACATTCTTCTCGCAACGGTACTGACCTGCTTAATAACAGGTATCTGGAGCGGAACGCAGATATATCTTGCCCAGACATCCTATCCGGATTTTTTTTCCTCTATGAACAGCATTGCTGATGAGGCAGTTAGAAACAGCGCTCTGGATACTGCGATAATGGCGGTGGCAAATAGGGTGGGAGGTGTCTGGCTCGATGTTATACTTTCATTTATTATACTTATAGC
>JAUVVT010000409.1 GCA_030604505.1 bacterium
ACCCAAACACCGTGACGGGTATTTTTCTTTTTCAGGTCAATATCTGAAGGTACAAGCGGTTCATAGTAATTCCAGCAATAGTGATCATCAAAGTATTGAAAATGGCTTTTTGCCGTAAAGAAAATCTTTTCTGCTCTGTCCCAATAAAATTTTTCACCTGTAACCCGATATATGCGCAGAGAGACCTGAGCTGCGTCAAACTGTTTATTAAAAGGATGACTTACTCCGGATCTTGAGACTTCAGGTCCATATACCCATTCTTTAAAGTTATTAGGTTTTAAATAATTGGGAGAGCGAGCGTAAGACCCAAATGGCCCATCTTCATGCCAGGTTCCTCTTTTATCCCACTTCTCAACAAAGTTTCTTTTCGCTGATTCAATATAAGAATCTGCTTTATCACCATAGACTTTTTTAAGTGATTCATCCTCAGATATAAGTACGGCAAAATGCAGTATTGCGGCAAATAAGATTGCATCACCAACATGAACATCAGCCCAGTACCTATCATCATAACCATACGGTCCAATCCAGCCCTTATATCCATCTGGAGCAGTATCCATTTTATCCAATAAAAAGTCACAGTATTTTAAACCCCATTCCACCCAAGCAGCGTCTTTCGTTAATAAATATTATTATATTATTTTTATGTTTTACCGGTTCCGTTTTTGCCGCAGACCCTGTAATTTATTTTACATACTTGTTTAATTTTAATTTGAGTTTTGCACCTTGTCCTGTCAGCAGTATTAATCTCCTTATTGAACAGGGATATATTCCACTACTGGATTTGTTTGAAAAACATAATAAATGGACAACACAATTCTTTTTTTCGGGATATACTGCCGATTATTTGAATGAAAACTATCCAAATGTTATAAAGAAGGTAAAGAAGGGAGTTGAGAGAGGAAATTATGAGCTCGGAACATATACACTTTCTCATCCAATCTTGTCGTTGACTCCTTATAATAACCTTATCCGGCAGTTGAAAAAAGGTCTTGAAATTGACAAAAGAGTTTGGAATATAAATCCAAAAGGATTGTTTTTGCCGGAGAATGCATGGGATGTCTGTCTGCCCGATATTATGGACGAAGTTGGTATAGAATGGATATCTCTGTATAAAGAGATAATTCCTGAATATGCTGAAAAATTAAATTATCCTGCAACAGTTTTCATTGAAGGCATCAATAATAAAAAAGCAAAAGCTGTAATTTGTTCTCACTATATTGACCGGGGAACCATTGAAGATTTTAAGAAAAAGATGGATACATTATATGAGGAACTGAAAAAAGAAGGTATCCAGGAATGTTTAATAGCACTAAAAAATGACGGTGAAGTTATTTATTTTCAGTCGATGGCTATGCTGAACAGGGACAAAGGGCTTTCTTTAAAATGGGGTGATAAAATGCCTGAACTTCCGGCAATCAAAGCTTGGGATGAAAAGTTGACATTAATTGAAAATCTACCCTATGCAAAATTTATTACTATGAGTGAATATTTGAAAAAACATCCACCGAAAGAGACTCTCACTGATGAGAATATCTCTTTGGTTGCTGATTTTGGTAAATGGCTTAGAGGAGAAAGAGTTGAGAGGCTTAATATCTTAACAAATGAAGCCAGAACAGAAGTTGTCTCAGCCGAATATGTCATCAATCTTGCTGAAAAAATTGGAATGGATGTTATAGAATCAAGGAAACTGTTAGAAGAAGCTTGGAATCAGCTTATGCTTTCGGAGGGTGCCGATGGAAGGGCTACACTTCCACATTCATCAAGAAAAGTATTTGTAGCTGATGCGGCAGTTAAGGTAATTAAACTTGCTAAAAAAGCTGCAGATGCTATAAGAAAATAATTACCTAAGTAAATTGTATGTCTTCAAAATATTTAGCGTACTTTTAACTTAAAAAGAAGATTTTTTTACTTTATCAAATTATTTTTTCATAAAATTTTTATACCTTGCCAATTCTTGCCACTTATGGTGTTATTAGGTGTCTTATGTGACTTTGGTAATATTATGATGAAGGGAGTATAAATATAGCAGCCATGTGTAGTTACGTTATTTTAATAAAGTTAGCAATTGCTCGAAAATATGTTTAGAAGCGGATTATGATTCCACTGCTCTGACCAACTGAGCTATGCCGCCATTATCAGATTTAATTTATCATTTTTATAAAATAATGTCAAGGAAATTGTATGGGTGAAGTATTCTCTGGTCTATGAGGTAAATTTATCGAAAATTTTATGTTGAATGCTTCACCCCTGATTTAATCAAAAAAATCCCACTGCAAACCTATTCTTACAGCTCCCTTGGGAACCGGATAACCATAAACTTCGACAAAATCTTCACCAAAAATATTATCTATCTCATATATAAAGGTAAAAGTGCTTATTTTAACTAATGTTTTAAGATTAAAAATAACAGAAGGTTCTGTTAAACTGTTAGATAAAGCAAAATCCCGGATATAGGGAGAATAGTATTTCATATATTCTTCCCCCAAATATCTACAGGAAAATTTTATCATTGAAGTTACTGAACTTTTAGTAAATATGTCTTCTATATCATTAATAACAAAAGAGAAATAACCATTTGATTCAGGATTATATAAAAATGGATTTACTTCGTTATTTTTTGTATACGAGTATCTTGCGAATATCTGAAAGAATTTTAAAAATGTTGAACTTAAATCAATATTTATACCATAGTAAGAATATTTTTTATCATTAAATGCCCTTCCAAAAGCTATTGAATATTCATCAGAATAAATTCCATATCTTATCATATCATTAACAGTTTGCCTGTAAAAGCTCCACTTAATAAAATTATTTCTCAATTTATAATCCATACCAAGTTCCATTGAGTCAAATTTTTCATTTTTTAAATCTGTTTTTATCCCGTTATGATATAATTCACAAATATTAGGATACCTTCCGCTTGTCCTATAAGATAAAAATGTTCCAAACTTTTCTGACATCGGAGA
>JAUVVT010000216.1 GCA_030604505.1 bacterium
GTTGGTATATTTGAGATTTATGGTGAGAGCGGGAGATTTAATATAATTCCTGAAAAGGTCAGACTTGAGGGAACTGTTAGGACTCTGAGTGCCGAAACAAGGAACCAAGTCGAAGATAAAATAAAGAGGATAGGTAAAAATATTGCTCAGGCAAACGGGGCAAAGATTGAATCTTTTAATTATGTGCATTCGAGTCCTGTTTTAGTTAATAATACAGAGTTTGCTCTAAAAACAATACCGGCAATAAAAAATGTAATAGGCAGCAATAATGTATTGTTACTTCAGCCGTCGATGGGCGGGGAAGATTTTGCTCGTTATTTGAAAATAATTCCCGGATTCCATTTCTGGCTGGGAGTGAGGAATGAGGAAAAAGGTATTACCCCGACTGCTTTGCATACTGCCGACCTTATGGTCGATGAAGATGCAATAATAGTTGGGATAAAGGTAATGGCTAATATACTTGTTGATTACCTGGATAGAGAAGGGAATTGAAATCTAATTTAAAATAGCAAAAGCTTTAAGAAAATGTTTTTATTACAGAATTCTTTCAAGTAATTCTGTTAATTCTTCTTCTGTAAAAGGTTTGGGGTTTGCCTTTAGATTACTTTTTCCTGTTTTATTTATGATTTCCGGAATTGAATCTTTTTTAATTTTATATTCTTTTAGGTTTTCCGGAATATTTAACTTAACACACAGTTCAACTATATAGTCCAATACTGAATATGCGGCATCTTTTTCCGAATTGAAATGTTTACTGGTTAAAGCTCCTCCAATTTCCGCAAATCTTTTTATATCATAAGTAATATTTTCTTTAAGTATAACAGGAAGCAAAACAGCACAAACTTTACCGTGCGGTATAGAAAAAGCTCCTAAGGAAGATGCCAATCCATGTACAGCCCCAAGTCCTGCATTTGCCAGTGCAAGTCCGCTTAACAGGCTTGCAAGAAGCATATCTTCTCTTGCTTCTATATCACTGCCATCATTAGATGTTCTTATAATTGCATTTCCGGCGATTTTAATTCCGTGTATTGCCAATACAGAGGTCATTGGATTTGCTTTTTTTGATACATAAGCTTCTATAAGTTGTGTCAAAGCATCCATTCCGCTGTATGCGGTTTGTTCTCTGGGGAGACCGACGGTCAATTCAGGATCGGCAAGGGCAATATCCGGAATCAGATAAGGACTTCTCATACTCCTTTTGACATTTTTTTCTTTGGAATATATAACAGCATTTTTGGTAACTTCTGCACCGGTTCCGGCGGTTGTTGGTACGGCAATATAGGGAATAGAGGGCTTTGATATGGGAAGTTCTTTTCCTATGCCTTCCATATAATCTGAAGCAGAACCACCATTTGCTAAAATTCCTGAGACTGCTTTTCCTGTATCAATAGCGCTTCCGCCGCCAATGCCTATTACTACATCAACACCGTTGTTAAAGCCGATTTCAGCAATTTTATCTACAATCTCGGTGTCCGGCTCAGTGTCTATATTGTCATATAATATGCATTCAACATTATTCTTCGTAAGTTCATTTCGTAATTGGTCGAGCTTGTTATTGGTTTCAAGAATATCTTTTACTGTAATTATTAATGCCTTTTTCCCGAAATCAGAAGAGAGATTTCCAATTTCTGAAAAAACGCCCTGCCCAAAAACAATTCTCCCTGCAGAATAAAATTCAAATTTCATAGTTAAATTTATATCTCCTTTTGTATTATCGAAGTTTATTATGGACTTTGATAAAATAACCACGAAGGGCACGAATTACGCAGAGAAGATTAAAATTTTAAGAAAATTTTTATAAAAATATATTTTATTAATTAACAGGACTTTGGCAAATTTATTATATATAGTTTTATTTGAAATAATACTAACCTGTCATGCTGAACTTGGTTCAGCATCTAAATAGCTGATAAACAATAGATTCCGAAACAAGTTCGGAATGACAGTGCACCAAGTTTAAATTAATTTTCACTTGAATATACTAATAAAATCCTGAAATATATAGAAATTTCCAAAATTTGCCAAAGTCTTGTGGTTAAAATAAATAATTATTTGAAAATTGCAATAAATAAATCAGAAAATTTTTGTTGGATTTTATTTATATTAAATTTATATTTAAATTAAAATTTTTACTGAATATTTTCTATCTGAAACCGAGTAAAAAATATTAAGGGATTTATATATGAACTATAAAAAAGTAAATATCGGTTTAATAGGCAGCGGAACAATTGGAACGGGTGTTGTAAACCTTATCAGAAAGGGGATTTCGAGAAAATATGGAGTTGATATTAAGCTGAAAAAGATAGCCGATTTAAACAGAAAGATAAAGAGATTTCCGGGTATAGTTTATACATCAAAGGCAGAGGAGATCATTAACGATCCCGGGATTGAAATAGTAGTTGAATTAATTGGTGGTTATGAACCTGCTTTGAGTTATATTCTGCAATCTCTTGATAAGCACAAGCATGTTGTTACTGCGAATAAAGCGGTTTTTTCGGAATTTGCTCCAAAGATTTTAAATAAAGCAAAAAAAAACAATCTATGTTTGGGATATGAGGCGAGTGTGTGCGGAAGTATTCCTATTATTAATCTGCTGCTTGAAAGTATGCCGACCAGTATTAAATCTATAATAGGAATTGTGAATGGAAGTACTAATTATATATTGACAAAAATGAAGGAGAAGGATTATAAGCAGGCACTTATAGAAGCTCAGGATAAAGGATTTGCAGAAAAAGACCCGTCATTTGATGTTAATGGATTGGACTCTGCACAGAAGCTTGCAATTTTATTTTTGGTTTCTAATGGAGTGTATATAAAACCAAATAGAATATATACTGAAGGAATCACTGATATTACCAAAGAAGACCTTAAATATGCTTCTGAACTTGGGTATACTGTAAAACTTCTTGCGATTGCTAATTTCCTGAAGATACCGGAACTCAGCGTGTATCCGGCACTAATTCCTGATAATCATATATTATCATCAATAGAAAATGAGAACAATGCAGTTTATGTTGTCGGAGATGCTACGGATTCTCAAATGTATGCCGGTAAAGGGGCGGGTATGATGCCAACTGCTAACGCAGTGATGAGTGATATTATTAATATTGCAAGAAATAAAAATTATGATATTCCGGTATTTAAAAATAAGTCTGTTAAAATAAGAGACCATAAGGATTTTGAATTAGAATATTACTTTAGATTCATGGTTATTGACAAACCGGGTGTACTTGCAAAAATTTCTAATATTCTTGGAGCGAATAATATAAGCATTTCTGCAGTAATTCAAAAGGGAAGCGGACGTTATGTTCCTATTGTAATGATGACGCATAAGTCAAGGGAAGGGAATATTTACAAGGCAGTGAAAAAGATAGAAGGACTTGATTGTATAAAAGGTAAAACTCATTTTATCAGGGTTTTGGATTTATAACTTCTGAAATAAAATAATATCTTAAACTCTTTTATTATTTGATGCTGGCTCTGTTCGTACAAATATCCGTACTGGTGGAGCCGCCTATAATGGTTGAATCTACCAATGCCGAAAGATTTCAAAATATTCTGTAAATAAAAATTACTTTTTTTCGACTTTTTCATAAACCATTTCTGATTCGCGTTCTCCTCTTGGAGTGGTCATTGTTTGTTTTTCCGAAAGGATTTTTCCGTCTTTAGATAAGCTGTAAGAGCTAAAAGATCGCATAGTAAAAGACCCTCTTTGAGAGACCATAGTCATTTTTGAAGTAATTTCAAGGGATTTGCCGTCGGTACTCCATTTTGCTTTTCCTATGGTTATCGGCTTTTGTCCGCCCCTGCCTGGTCTTCTGCCCATCATTGGAGATTCAATCTGTGTTTCTTTTCCTCCGATGACTAAATTAAGCTTACTCTTTCTTTCGCCTCTCTGGGTCTTATAAATAGGTTCAATTTCAATATCATTATTTTTTTGGCTTATAACTAATGTTCTTTCTGGCATTGCTCTATTTCCCATTTGAGGAAGCTGACTTATCTCTAAATTTAGCTTCCATGTGCCGCTGAAGTCGGGTTTATCCTCGGCATATAAACAAACTGAAAATACAAATAAAAGAAATAATACTTTTTTCATTTCTTTTCCTTTTATTATTGAATTTTAAATTGTTTTACATATTAAATTATAGGGATTTACAAAACTTAAAAAAAATATTTTATAAAAATATTGATTATACCGCACCTGCAGGGCTTCAAATTGTTTTTAAATTTATCTATAAACATTTCGCTCCTGTCGGAGCTAAAATAACACACATATTCTCTGTTTGTGACAATATACCAACAGAGGGTCGGGAAAGCTGATTACCATACCGAAACTTTGGAAAGATGTGCCGATCTCATTTTAAAATGAACTGTCTATTAAATATAAATATAAAATTTTTCAGATGTCTAATTAAAATTACAATAATTTCTCACAAATCATTCAAAGAATAATATATAAAAAATATTTTTTCAAAAACAATTTCTTTTAAAAAAAGGTATAGCAAAAAAATAATTTGCAAATTAAAAATAAAAATATATATTATTAAAGTCATAATATTTTTTAAAAATTGCAATTGAATTAATATTGTCAAGTTAAGTTAAATAAAAGAAAGGGTATTGATATGAAAATAATGGAGTTTGATTTTAATCCTCAGAAGATGATTGTAAATCCATCGGACCAGAAACTTAGAAGGCTTGCAATGGAACAGGGTGGAATAATTACGCAGTTTGGGAATATGGCGGTTATTTCAAATATCAGGAACAGGAGTGCAAAGTTTACTGAAGTTATCTTAAAAGACTTAAATGATGAAAAAAGAGATTTAATAAGAGATGTTTTTGAATATGTAAAAAGTATTGAAATTA
>JAUVVT010000245.1 GCA_030604505.1 bacterium
ATTTGTAAGACAAAAGCGTAAAAATTAAAGAATAAAATGACATGTTATGGGACCGAGTATGTAAAAAAACGCTTGCCTCAATCCAAAAAAATGTTTATTTTAGATTATAATTTACAGGATATTTGCTGTATAAATCTAAATATATATGGTTTTGGATAATATAAAGAATGTTTAAATTTCTGTTTTAAATAAGAAGTCGAAAGACCAAATTATCTATTTTTAACCACAAAAAAATCCTGCTACCTGTTAAATAAACAATCAGCAACTTAATTTTTAACCAAAAATGTAAACACCTTGACAAAACAGTACATTTCTCCTATTTTCCAGTTGCGTTTGCATTGATATTATAACCATATAGTTGCGCATTTGATGTTTTTACTATTAGAAAGATTAAAAACACAAAAATAGGAAGTGAATAATGTCAAACTTAAATGACGGACATTCAATTATTATTATCGGAGGAGGACCGGCAGGTGCCTCCTGCGCAATACATGTAAAAAAGCTCGCACAAAAACTAAACAAAGATATATCAGTAATATTGATAGAACCTAAATCTTATGGAATGCATTACAATCAATGTGTAGGTGTAATTCCACCACAAATTAAACCGCTGCTTAAAGAATTAGGCGTTGATTTTCCTGAACACATAATGCAAAGAAAAATAATAGGTTATCACTTAAATTCCAACAAAGAGGAGATATATCTTCCTTCAGATAAACATAATGACGTCAGTTATGCGGTAAGGAGAAATGAGTTTGATGCTTTTATGATGGACCAGGTTTTGAAAGCCAGAGTCCAGGTTGTGCCCGGCGAAGTTGTGACATTCGACTATTCAAAAAATGAAAAGAAGAATAAGTTTATTGTTTATTGTAATTGCGGAACTTACAAATGTGATTTTATTGTAGGTTCTTTTGGAGTCGGAAATGGAATCGCCCGTGAATTTTTTAAAGCTTTTGGGTACCATCCTCCACGTGTTCTTCAATCTATTATTACTAAAATTCACCCTATTGATAATTCATATATTAATGAAACATTTGGAGATAATATCCGCGCCTACATGCCAACTTACAAACCTATAGAATTCGGAGCCATAACTCCCAAGGGAAATCATTTGACGATAAATATTGCCGGCGAAAAAATTAGTTTCAAAGATATGGAATTTTTTCTCAGCTTGGATGAAGTTAAAAAGTGGATCCCCCCTCATAAAGGATTGACCTTTTTTAAAGGCCAATTTCCAACAAGTCCTGCTCATCGGTTTTATGGAGATGATTATATGATTATCGGTGATGCGGCCGGTATAGTCCGTCCATTTAAAGGAAAGGGAGTAATTTCTGCAATTATTTCAGGTAAAATAGCTGCTGAAACCATTGTAAAACATGGAACTACAGCCCCGATAATAAAACGCTTTTTTATTGATAATCCTAAAATTCAAAAGACAATAAACGACTATAAATATGGAGCAATTGTAAGAAAACTGACTATTCAGGTTTCACATCACAATCTCTTAAAATATGTAATCGCATATGCAAAAAAGAACAAAACATTCGAATCTGCTTTATACAGTGCTGTTTCTGCTAACCGGCTTTATAAGGATATTATTCTATCCACAATAAAAGAATTTAGCAGATTTAATAGGAAAAATTAATTTTCTTCTGTACTTAATCTTGAAAATTTACATCATATTGTTATTCCAAACTCGTTTTAGAATCTTTTTAACAATTTTTTCAGAATTTAGTAGAATCAAACATTTCAAAGAATTTATCTTCTTCTCTATATTTTTATTAAATAACGAGAATTTTACTTGATTTACACCTTTAAAATAATATACTTTTCAAATATTACAAAATTTAGCTTAATCAAAACCGTTAAGAAACAAACAATAGGATAATTTAATAACAATTTTATATATAATATTAAAGGAACAAAAAAATGAAAAATGAAATAAATAACAGCCTAACCAGACGCGAGTTTCTTGCTGCATCCGGGGCAGCATCCTTATCGTTAGCGGCGAATGGTCTATTGTCCTGTAGCAGGATGAAAACAAAAGAACAGCCGAATATACTTATTATTATTGCTGACCAGCTTGCACAGAAGGCGGTAGGTGCTTATGGCAACAGAATTGTACAAACCCCGCACATAGACCGTATAGCAGAAAACGGTGTCCGTTTTTCAAACTCATATAATACCTGTCCACTCTGCCTGCCTGTAAGAGCTTCTTTCTGGACGGGAAGATATCCGCATGAAACAGGAGTTACATCAAATGGAAAGAATTATCCTGTACTGCAAATTTCCGAAAGTATGCCGACGCTTGGTTCGATATTCTCTGGTGGTGGCTATGAAACCGTGCATTTCGGAAAACAGCACGATGCCGGTGCCCTGCGGGGCTTTATATGTGAGGAAGTAAAAGAATTGCCAGTCGAGGGAACTGACGCCTGGCCCGTTCAAAAAGGCACAGCACGTGACCGCTACACTACAGTTAAGACCGTTGATTTTCTTAAGAAAAAACATGACAAATCGTTTCTTGCTGTTGCCGATTTGGTTAACCCGCATGACATCTGCGGTTGGGTGGGAGAAAACCAGGGACCGCACAAGGATAAGCCCATTCCTGTGGAACTTCCGCCATTGCCGGATAATTTCGAAATTCACGACTTTGCCGACAGACCCCTGCCCATACAGTATCTCTGCTGCACTCACAACCGTCTGTGTCAGGGCTCAAACTGGAGCGACACAAACTATCGCTACTATATTGCAGCATATTACCATTATGTCAACCGCGTCGATGCTGAAATTGGTTTGATTCTGGACACGCTGTACTCAACACCAGCCGGAGAAAATACACTTGTGCTCTTTATGGCAGACCATGGCGATGGTATGGGAATGCATCGGATGATTACCAAAGACGTCAGCTTCTATGAAGAAACTACACGTATCCCTTTTATATTTTCGGGACCCGGCATATCAGTGAAAAATGGAGAAATGTTAGAAGAACCACTTGTCTCCCTTCTCGACCTTCTGCCAACCCTCTGCGATTATGCACGGCTGCCGGTTCCGGATGATTTGCACGGCATAAGCTTGATGCCGTGGCTTATGGGGAGAAAGCCGGGATAATGCACACGAATATGTTGCAAGCGAGTGGCACACCGAATGGGGCTATACAATTTCACCCGGACGTATGCTCAGAACAGAGAGATACAAATATACACGCTACATTGAGGGAAACGGGGAGGAACTCTATGACCTTGAAAATGATCCCGGTGAAACCAGAACGCTTATCCACAATCCGAAATATGCAGCCGTTTTAGGAGAGCATCGCGAACTATTGAATAAACACCTGAGAGAAACAAACGATGATTTCTTAAATCTGTCCTATAAAGTTGATAAGAGATGGCGCTCACATAAGCTTGGTTATCCCAATCACAAGGGACCTACAGCTCCTATGGTTGGTTAGGAAACAGCCAATAGGCAATATCCATTGGGGAATTTATTAAATATAAATTCTGCGTTCTGCGGGTAAAAAAGAATTTCAATAAATATAATTTAACCGACATATAAGAGAACATCCTATGAGCAAATCAATCAAAGTGTCAAAAATGATACTCTGCCTGATTTTCCTGACTCAAATTCTCTGCACCTCCAAACAGGGCGACATCGGTTATAAACCGACCAAATCAAACTTAGAAGCGCGGGAATGGTTTCAGAACGCCAAGTTTGGTTTATTCGTCCATTGGGGTGTTGCATCCCTTTTGGAAAAGGAATGCTGGGCAATGTATTCAGACAGGATTCCAATAACCGAATATGAAAAGCTTTCTCAAAGGTTCAATCCTGTAAAATATGATCCCGATGAATGGTGCAGCATGGCAAAGGATGCGGGTATGCGGTATATAACTGTTACCAGTAAGCACCATGACGGTTTTGCCATGTTCAACAGCAGGGTAAGCGATTGGGATATTGTTGACAGAACCCCTTATGGTAAGGATGTATGGAAAATGCTTGCTGATGCATGTGAGAGACACGAACTCAAGCTTTTTTTCTACTACTCTCAGCTCGACTGGTATCACTCTGATTACTATCCGCGCGGGAGAACGGGGAATTATGCAAGCGGCAGACCTGAGAATGGCGACTGGTATAAATACCTCGATTATATGGATACACAGCTCAGTGAATTGTGCACTAATTATGGAAAAATCGGAGGAATATGGTTTGACGGAATGTGGGACAAGCTGGATGAAGACTGGCGGCTCGATAAAACTTACCGCTTGATTCATAAATTACAGCCCCAGGCATTAATCGGCAGCAATCATCATGAACCGCCATTTCCTGGAGAGGATTTTCAAATGTTCGAAAAGGGACTCCCTGGAGGATCTCCTTATGGCACAGACCATTCTGTTTCAAGTCTCCCGCTGGAAACATGCGAAACAATCAATAATACGTGGTCGTATAGCAAGGACGACAGGAAATTCAAGAGTATAAAAGAACTTGTCCAATATCTCGTGAAGGCAGCTGGTAACAACGCAAACTATCTTTAGAATGTCTGACCCATAACGCCTGGAACAGTCCAGCCGGAATTCAAAGAGAGTCTTGAGAGAATATG
>JAUVVT010000288.1 GCA_030604505.1 bacterium
CTACTCTTGTTTTGTGATCTTCAGTGATCGGGAGGTTAAATTCAATTATATTATCTGTAATCCCAATTTGAGTTAATGTCTTTAATAATCTTACCGACTCTTTAGGATATAATTCTTTAGTTCTTCTGAAACGTCCCCGCCAATCAACCTTTTTTGATGTAGAACCAATAAATTTACATTGTGCCGAGAGATAAAAAAATAGTTTATCCCGTAATATTCTCAAACCCGAATTTTTGTCGTTGGATAAATATACAACAAGATCAAAACGATATGATTTGACTTTTTTTATAATATTATAAATTCCTCGTGCAGTTTTTATATCACTATTTTTGTAGGTTATACAGCCATCAACATAAGTAGAATCTTTGAAAAAATAATCTCCCCACACTTTTCCATCCTCATTGCTCTGTGTCATAATATAAATGCCGGCATCAGGGAAATTTCTCTTAAGTGCGTTTAAGTTTGGCAGCGCTACAATTGTATCTCCGAGTGCTCCGCATCGATAAACGAGTATTTTTTGAAACGTTTTATTCATCGAATCTTCTTATTATTAATTGTTTTTGTCGTTAGAATAGAAAAAAAATAAGTTACAACCATCATTCTTAAGATCGGAGAAACCATCTGCCCGAGGACAAGTGAAGTCCAAACAAGCCTGTAACCCATTACTGCCAATAGTCCTCCCCACCAGGGATTCTCCTTTGCTCTCGGTAATACAAAATCATCGAATTGACGTGCCATCATTCCGATAAGAATAAAAACAATTATTATTCCGGGAAAAGAAAAATTAACATAAGCTTCTCCCACAAGGGTAAGAGGACTCGACGCATACTGCATCGGCAAAGCTCTCTTCATTATTTCACCACGAATTTCAAAATCAGGTTTTGACGGCCATATTGAATGCGGAATAAAGGTGAATAATATCCCCCAATACGAGGACCCGTAAATGTAACCTATTGTTTCCGGGACCTGTGGATATAATACTCCCATTGACCGGATGTCTCCAAGGCGCTGTATGGTTTTGTCAAGCGGTGAGAGAGTTGAATACGAAAGTGTGTCCATAACTCTCCTTGCTTCGGCCAAGTTACTAATTCCATCAATAATATTAACAGAAGACACATCAACATCAATATTATGCACCAAAATCGTATAGGTTTCCATTACACTCATTATTGCTACAAAAATTATGAAAATCACAGAAAGAAATATTAATAACTTTTTAAAATTTATTGTCTTATATAAAAATATACAAACCATAACTGCAATAATATGCCGTAAAATTTCTGATCTTTGTCCACTCAATAAATACCAGAAGAAAACAGAGGAAAGAAGTATAACTGGAATTATCAATAATTTTTTACTTTTGCCCTTGATACCCATAATAAAAAAGGTTAGAAGACTTAAATACTCAATGTCAATAAAGGTGAATGCAATCGCAAGTATTCCATAATTACTGAATTGAAAATCAGATTTATGAATGTGGAAAAATGTTCCTGTGCTCAATAGCCATAATCTTACCAACCAAGACAATATGCTCAACACGAAAACAATAAGATAAATCCTTTTCTTATTGATTATCACTTTTTTTGTACAGGGACTTTTTCTTTTCGATGCAAGCAGGTGGTATCCGAATATAAAAGAAAATCCGGCTAAACTTATACGCGCGAGAGATTGCGGATAATAATCAAACAATTGAGGACGCAGTCTTTCAAATCGTTCATAAAAAATGGTAATATATACGCCTGGGAAAATAAAGAGAAGGGTAAAGCCTGCGGCTAAAAGATTACATGAGTTAATTAGCTGGATATTCCCTTTTGACATTTTTTTTATAAAAGGATACCACCATGCTGCCGCAGCAAGTGCCGCGGCAATAATAACTCTGGCTAAAAGATTGATTTCTTCAATAAAAGGAATAAAAACAAGAACCGGCAGAAGAAAAAGCACAAAAACATCAACAATGCGGATATTTTCCCAAAACTTTATATAGCTATTGGATTTTAATTGAATACTCTGGCTGTCTGCGTGGAATTTCATATTATAATGCTCTAACTTGTTATTCTGTTACTTATATGATCAAGCAATAATTTTAATCTATCATGGTAAGAATACTTTGAGTTTACACAACGGCTATAACCTGCCTGAGCAATTGATTTTCTTTTTTCAGCATTTTCCAGATAATAATTTATTTTTGATAAACATTCATCGTCTGTGCCGAAAAACTCCGCTTCTTTGCCCTCTTCAAAAAGCTCAAGATGTTCATCTGATCGTTCTGCGAGCATGAATGAACCGGTTGCCGGTATCTCGATGCTTCTTGCTGTTTGCCGGTCACGGTTAATTTTTCTGAGAAACGCAAGATTTATATCAAATGAACAGAGAGCCTTTGCGTAATCATCGCCATATAAAGGGATTCCCTCGATTCGGAGGTTTTGTTGCAGCCCCCGGCATTTCTCCCAGCCGTTTCCCCAGACTCTGATGTTTATGCCTTTCCCGGCAAGGTACAATATTGTATCAGCCCGCTCCTTTTCGTAAGTCCCGATAAATCCTACTTCCCCGCCATATTTCAACCTGTCTTCACCGGTAACCGGCATTGGTCTGTGGGTATGAGTATCAAACGCTTTTCCGGTGAAAACAACCTCCGGGCAGCCGAGTTCTTCCAGCTCTTTCACTCCATAACTTTTAGTGGTAAAATAAACATGATAGAGTGGCAATCCCTCTAAAAAATCTTTTGACTGGTTGTGCCGTCCATTCATGTCATCAGGCGAATAACCGGCGATGATTGCACGCGGCTGCGTTGAACGGATAAATTCAAGAGTGTCTTTTTTAATGGTTAAGCCCTTATCAATCCACACTATATCAATTTTTTTGTGCTTAATAAGTTCAACTATATTTTTATTTGCCCCTGCAAAGTCCTGTGGACCAAAAAAATTTCGCGCTACTCTGAAGATTAATTTTTTTTCTTTTTCTTCCACACTAACAGGTCTTGTGTCGATTGGATAAATAATATGCCCCAAATCCTGCAAAGCTTTCATTCTTTGTAAACAGGTGCCGCCCTTATAGAGAGGGCCGACATACAGAACATTTAATTTCATATTTTACTCTTTGATAGCAGATATAAGGAAAACGCGGGTATAAATACCGCTGCCTTTACTACCTGTTTCCGCAAGATTCCAAAGTATTAAAAAAGTCCGAAAGACTTTCCATATCAAATATCTGAAGAAAGATTTTGTTCCATGTATAACCGGACCGGTTTCTCTTGGAATAATTTCAGAAAATCCGCAAAGCGACAAAAGCTTTCCTAATGAATGTGAATCAAAAGCCACTTCATGAGTAAAATCATGATATCTATGCATTAATCCCATCGGACTTTCGGCGTTTGGAGTCTGCAATATAAATCTTCCACCGGTTTTCAGAGCATTATAGCAAGCATCCAAGAAATCAAATACCTCGTCTTTTTTCAAATGTTCAATAATATCAACTCCAACAATAAGGTCAAAGGAATTAATATGCATTAATAGAAATTCTACAGCATTACCTTCGGTGACATTTTCAATTACCTGCTTTGATAAATTAACCTGCTCAGGGCTTATATCAACTCCGTGAAGATTAGAATATCCCTTTTTTTTGAGAAAATAGAGTAATTTTCCTCCACCGCATCCGATCTCAAGTATTGATGCCTCTTTATGTAACGGAAGCCATCCCCTTAAATAAATTTCGTATGCTTTACTATATTGAGCCGCCTCAATTTCATCAAAAATCAATGGTGAATTTTGAACACAAGAAGCATATCTTTCGAAAATACGGGTTCGATAGTTCATATTTATCCCATAGTTAATTTTTTTTCATTAATACGATAGTAGTACCTCTGATATAATACACTTCAGGATGTTTACTATTCAGTTCACGAATATTGCGGGTTACTCCCGACCACCATGCAGTATTACGATAATCATGCCAGGCTATCCATCCACCCGAACGGCAAAGTTTTAAAGCGTTTTCAGTATCGCTTGCCACAAATTTGTAGTCGTGGCATCCATCAACCCAGACAAAATCACATTTGTCATACCAGGTAGAAAAATCAAAAGTAAGGCTATCACCGCATAATTGAGTAATTTTTTTACTTTCATCTGAATTTTGAAATTCCTCA
>JAUVVT010000270.1 GCA_030604505.1 bacterium
AATTAATATATTTAAAGGAAATATTTGCTTTTTTAAAAAAAATAAAAAATTTTGATATGTCCGTTATTTATGTACTATATGTATTGTTATTTTTTTCTTTATTATACTTGGTTTTCATATTATTTCTGACTGCCGGTTTAAACAGACTGAAAAGTGGATGTAATCGGAGGGATTTTTCTGTTTCGGTTATAATTCCGGCGAGGAATGAAGAAAAAAATCTTGCAGAATGTTTAAATTCGATAATGGATATAGATTATCCTTCTGATAAATTGGAGGTAGTAGTTATAGATGACCGCTCTACAGATTCTACCTTTAAGACGGCAGAATCTTTTAAGGGAAAAATATCAAACCTGCATATTATAAGAATTACGAGCGAAAGTGAAAATATTTCTCCGAAAAAGAATGCAATTGAAACCGCTATCGGTGAGTCTACGGGCGAGATAATTTTGAGTACGGATGCCGACTGCAGGCCCGGAAAAGGGTGGATATCAGAGATTGTTTCTCATTTTGATGAGGATACTGTTATGGTTGCGGGATTTTCGCCCTTAGTTGATAATAAAAATAATGATAATTTTTTAAAATCATTTCAGTTTATTGAGTCTATTTCATTGGGTGGATTGGCAGCGGGTTCGACAGGTCTTGGTTATCCATTAACCTGCAGTGCCAGAAATTTAGCATATAAGAGGGAAATATTTGATAATACAGGTGGATTTGGAGGGTTTAAAAATTATATATCGGGAGATGATGACCTGTTAATGCATCGGTTCAGGAGAAAAGTAAAGGGGGAAATTAAATATGCCGCTGCAAATGGAGCAATCGTTCTTTCAACACCTGCTGAAAGTTTTAGGGGGTTTGCAAACAGCAGATTGAGGCATGCATCAAAATTTACCCTGTATCCCTTATATGTTAAAATTGTTTCTTTATTCATTTATTTATTTAACCTAATTATTTTAGTTTCTCTTTTTACTGTTATATTTTTGCCTGCATATTTTTGGATATTTTTTATTTCTCTGCTGATTAAGTATATTTCCGATTATTCTTTTGTTAACAGGATTAAAAATAAGTTCGGTATAAGCAAGCCGATTAGAAGATTTACCGGTGTATTTTTATTTCACCCGTTTTATGTAACAATTTTTGGTCTTCTTGGACTCAGGGGAAAATTTAAATGGAAAGAGAAAACTTATAGAGCAAAAAAGGAATGATTTTTCTTATAATTATAACAATTGTATATTTTATTTCGGGACTTTTTTTTCTTTTTGGGCTTCTTCGAAAGAAAAATTTTAATAGTGATGAAACGCCATTCGTGTCTGTTGTTATCGCTGTTCGAGATGAAGAAGAATATATCGGAGACTGCCTTTCCGATATTTCACGGCAGAATTATCCGAAGGATAGGTTCGAAATTATTCTGGTTGATGATAATTCAAACGATAACACTGTTAAGATAATAAGAGATTTTCAGGAGAAGATGGAAAATATGAAGCTTATAGAAATTAAGGAAAATGTTGAGAATTTTGCTCCGAAAAAATATGCTCTAAATGAAGGGATAAAGAAATCATCGGGTGAAATAATATTAACAACAGATGGAGACTGCAGATTAAAATCTACATGGATTGGATCGATGGTCAAAAATTTTACCGGAGATTCGGGTATGGTTGCCGGATTTTCTCAAATTGGTGAAAGAGGCAAAGTATATTCTGTTTTCAGCGGTGTTCAGGCAGTTGATTTTCTCTCGATGATGACCGCTGCAGCCGGGTCAATATCAGCAGGTCTGCCGCTTGCCGCATCCGGGCAGAATCTTTCTTATAGAAGAGAAGCCTTTAACAAAGTCGGGGGATTTTCAAAAATCAGGAACCGAATATCCGGTGATGATATTTTATTGTTGCAGTTGATAAAAAAATATACTAATCTTAGCGTTAATTTTTCTTTTAATGACGGTTCTTTTGTAAGTACCCGTCCGACTAAATCGTTAAGGGAATTTATTAACCAGAGAATAAGATGGGCTTCTAATGCTTTTTATCAAAGGAAAACAGATATACCTTTTTTTGTTTATTTAATCAATCTATATTTATTAAATGTATGTCTGTTAATTTTTTTACCATTATCGTTAATATTCAAAGGATTCGGCTATATTCCGGTTTACTGCTTACTGATAAAATGGATTACTGATCTGGGATTATTATTAAAGGGGGCAAAAATTTTTGGCAGGACTGACCTGCTTGGATTTTTTATTTTATGGGAAATATTTCAGCCGATATATTTTACTATTGTCGGAATAATCGGCATATTTGGAAGGTTTACCTGGAAGGGAAGAGAATATAGATGAGAAAGGCGATTTCATTATTTGTGCTTATTTTTTTGAGTATGGTTGTCAGTTGTTCAACCAAATCGAACCTTGCCGATGATTTTTTTAATGCTGGAAACTATGAAAAAGCAATTACAGAATATAAAAAATTCATAGAAGAGAATCCGCGGGACTGGAAAGCTTATGCCAGACTAGGTGAATGTTACAGGAATATAAACCAAGCTGACCTTGCACTGGATGCATATAATAAGGCATTTAAATTAAATCCGAATTCAAATAATATTAAGGATAATCTTAAAGCGATTCGAACAAAAGCTTCGGAAAAATATTTTTCTGAAAAGCGGTATGATAAAGTATTGGAATTAGAGCCCGATGATGACGTTCGGTTAAAAATATCAGAGAGATTTATTTCCGAGGGGGAATATAATAAGGCATATAAAATATTGGATAAATTGTTAAAAACCGACCCGAATAATATCGATGTAAATTATCAGTTTGCTGTTCTTTATAAAGAGACCGGCAGACCGGAAAAAGCAAAGATTCATTTCGACAAGATTATTGAGATAGAACCCAATAATAAAGAAGTATTGAGGGAATTGGAATTAATTTCGGAAAGAAGAAAAGGAGCAGAAAAATATTTTCGAAAGGGAAAAGAGCTTTATGATTATGCAGTTTATTATGAATCGTATGAGACGTTAAAGAAATCTGTGGATTTAAAGCCGGACTATAAGGATGCAGAATATTATATGCATCTTGCTTTGGGGAATTTTTACTTAAAAAAGGATGATGTAATTGTTATATGGGAGGCAATTGAGGAGTTTGGGAATGCAATGGAGATTTATATTAAGAGAGCCGAACCTCATTATCTGCTTGGATTGGCATACGAGAAAAAGGATAAAAAGGATTATAAATTTCCGATTGAAGAATATAATAGAGCTATCGAACTTGAACCGGACAGCAAAATAGCAGAAATTTGTAAAGAAAAAATTAAGCAGTTTTATAAAAATAAGAAAGAAATAGAAAAAATGGAAAATTTCTGGAGGAGGAAGTAGAAAGAATTAATTTGGGTTTTAGTATTATATAGTTTAAAGATTTAGTCTTTCTCCAAGAGCATTTCAATTCTTTCTATAATCTTATCACTGTCAACGGTTTTCAGCATAAAATCCTGTCCTGATGCAAGGTCATCAATAACCTCAGCAAAATCAAATGCACCCGCGGTAAGAAAAATAATAGGAATATCTTTTGTGTCTTCTTTGGATTTCAGGATTTTAATTGCTTCAAAACCGTCCATATTCGGCATCATAACATCAAGAATTATCAAATCGGGTTTTACATCCCCGACTTTATCAATGAGTTCTTTTCCATCACGAACAAGTATATCTTCGAAACCTGCATTTTTAAGACGTATTGATATTGCCTTTAAAAAATCTTCTTCGTCGTCTGCCACTAATATCTTATACATCGATTAATCCTTTAATTTTTTTAACCTTTATTTTTTTTAAAATATAAATATATATTTAATAGAATGCAAGTTTTTTTAATTATTTACCTTTAATTTTATTCCAGAAATAATATCTAAAATAGACCAAATGTGCTATTACAATACCGGAAATATTTGCTATAAAATCTCCCAGACTTCCAATTCTTCCGGGAATATATTTCTGGTGGATTTCATCAAGTGCAGCAAATGCTCCTGCTATAAGTAAAGACAGGCTTACTATAAATAACGTTACATTTTTGTTATTTTCGTGCCATAGAGCACGTGCAAGCGGAAAGCCAAAAACAGCGTATTCAATAAAGTGAGCAGCCTTGTCATACTTTGTCCACGAAGGTTTTGTAATGTATGGATGCGGCAGCGAGGAGACTACTAATATAATTACAGCCCAGATAACAACAGGCAAATAATATATAAGAAATATATTTTTTTTGAAATTCATAAGATTTTGTCCACTGGTTTTATGGATTATACCGATAAAGTTTAAAAAGGATTACTTCCATATCGAAGTACCAGATAATAAGGTGTTGGT
>JAUVVT010000356.1 GCA_030604505.1 bacterium
CCGAATTATCCTTATCCTCCCTTAATATTCCGGTAGGATTGTTTTTAAAAACCTTTGCCGCTCTTTTTCCCTGTGAATTAAATCCGCAGACACTTAAATCAAGATCACCGTCATTATCGTAATCCGCCCACCTTATCTGTCCCTTATTTATATTAAGCAGTATCTGGGTAATATCTTTCTCCAAAATATAACTCAACCGTCCGCGGTTTTTGAAAATTATTGTACTTGCCTCACCCAAAGAATTCATCCCGCAAACCGCCAGGTCCAACAAACCGTCTTTATTATAATCACCCCAATCAAGTGAGCTGTAACGCAGTTGATTTTCTGAAGACAATATTTCAGTTTGTTGGTTATCAAGACTAAATTCTATTGTTCCTCCAGAAGAAGAAGTATTCTTATAAATTTGAAGAAGATTTTTATCATCCGAATCCATCCCGGAAACAGCAATATCTAATAATCCATCATTATTATAATCACCAAAATCAACGGAACCAAAGTAGACTCCTTTAATGGGATTACTGTTTTCCACAAAATTACTGCCGGTATTACGGTAGACCTTTGCAATTCTAACAAAATCCCCGTCTATTTTGGCTTCGCCTATGATAACAATATCGATATACCCGTCATTATTCAGGTCGCCGCATTGTACATCACCTGCATAAATGCCGGGAAGGATTTCACTAATAGTAGGTTTTTGCCTTAAAACTCCGCCATAAACTAAAACAGGAAAGCAAAAAAGCAAACTAATAATTATTGTTGCCTTTAAACAAAAAATCTTCTTCATAAACAAATTATATTAAGATTATAATATTAAATTCACTGCAATTTATATTTTATCGAAATATTTTTATTAGAAGGTTAAAAGCGGTATTTTTTATAAAAGTTTTTTTATTATTTTATAATATATAAAATTTTTTTTCACATTTCCACAAATTAATGTGTTTCAAGCCAATTTTTTCCAATTCCTATATCTGCTTTTATCGGAACAGATAATTTCAAGGCATTCTCCATCTCACTCATTATAATAGATTTTGCCGATTCCAGCTCATCACCGGGGAGTTCAAACACAAGTTCATCATGAATCTGAATGATCATTTTTATCTTCATATTGTTTTGTTTTATCCTTTTGTTAATATTAATCATAGCGGTCTTTATCATATCTGCCGCAGTGCCCTGAATCGGTGTATTTATTGCAATATTTTCAGCGCTTTTCGTTACTCTTTGGTTATCACTATTAATATCTGGAAGATGCCTTGTCCTGCCCAAAAGGGTAGTAACATAACCTTTACTTCTTGCCGTAGATATTTGATTTATCATATATTTATTTACATTTGGATGGTTTATAAAGTATGCGTCAATAAACTCTTGTGCCTCCTCCGGTGTTATATTAATTTCCCTGGCAAGCCTGTATGCACCCATACCGTAGATAATACCGAAGTTTATTGACTTTGACCGATATCTCATCTCATCCGTTACATCTTCAGGTGAAACATTAAAAATCACTGACGCTGTCTTCCGGTGAATATCCTCATTATTTATAAACGCCTCACGAAGTCTCTCATCACCGGAAAGATGTGCCATAAGTCTGAGCTCTATCTGTGAATAATCCGCCGACAAAATAAACCAGTCAGGATTTTCAGGAATAAATGCCCTCCTTATTTCTTTGGCAGATTCTCTCCTTATCGGAATATTTTGAAGATTTGGGTCACTTGAAGAAAGTCGCCCCGTTGCTGTTATTGTCTGATTATATGAAGTGTGTATCCTTTTGGTCTCTGGATTTATCAGCTTAGGAAGAGAATCAACATAGGTCGATTTAAGCTTTACTAATTGTCGATATTCAAGTAATTTATTTACAATAAGATGAAGGACATATCTTTCAAGAATCCTTACGTCGGTGGAATAACCGGTCTTCGTTTTTCTCGGTTTCTTTAATCCCAGTTCCTTATGAATCTCAAGCTTCTCGAAGAGAACCATCCCAAGCTGCTTGGGTGAATTTATATTAAATTTCTCACCCACAATTTCATATATCTCATCTTCAAGCTTTTTTACTTCTTTTTCCAGTTTCAAAGACATCCCTTCAAGCATTGAAACATCAATCGAAACCCCGTTTTTCTCCATCTCAACAAGAACCTCTATCAGCGGCATCTAAACGTTCTTAAATAAATCCCACAGACGATTTTTCTTTAATTCATTTTCAAAATAATTCCTGAGCCTGAATGTTACGTCAGCGTCTTCACATGCATACTCAGAGATTACTTCCAGAGGAACCTCTTTCATACTTATCTGATTTTTCCCTTTTCCAATAAGCTTTGAAGTTGGAATCTTTTTAATGTTAAGAAATCTTTCACTTATTGTATCAAGATTATGCTGGTGAAGATTCGGGTTTATAAGGTAAGACGCAACCATTGTATCAAACTCTATTCCCTTAACGTTTATCCCATATTTCCTCAAGACGTGAATATCATATTTAGTATTCTGACCGCACTTTAGATAACAATTATCTTCCAACAATGGCTTCAATTTCTGTATAATCTCCTCAAGAGACAAATCATCTTTTTCACTCTTTTCAGCATAAACAACAGGCACATAGTACGCCTCTTTTTCATTAAAAGAAAATGACAACCCTACTAATTCAGCTAAAAATGGATTCTTATTTGTAGTTTCAGTATCGAACGAAAATTTACATGGACCCGATTTCAACTTCCTGACTAATTCAGCCAATTCATCTGATGAAGTTATCGTATAATATTTTCTTTCCAATTTTTCAGATTTTTCAGAAAGTTCTTCTTCAAACATCTTATTGTAAAGAGATGTAAATTCTAATTCTTTAAAGAGTTCCGCAAGTTTTTGACTAAAACTTTTTTCGTATATCAATGAGTCAATATCGATGTCAACAGGAACGTCAATATCGATTGTAACTAATTCCCGGGATAAAAATGCCTGTTCCGAAAACTCACTCAATTTATCCCTAACACCCTTCTTTTTAATCTTTTCTTTGTTATTAATTATATTTTCAATATTACCGAATTCATTTATTAACTGAAACGCAGTTTTGGGTCCGATTCCGGGAACTCCAGGGACATTATCTGAGCTATCTCCCATAAGTCCAAGATAATCTATAATTTGGTCGGGGTTAAAACCAATTTTTTCTTTAAAATTGGTTTTATCAATTATCTCTGTCTTTTCTCCACTCTTTTTCGGATTATACATCGCTATATCATCATCAATCAACTGTAAAAAATCCTTATCACCCGTAACCAAAAAACTTTCAATATCTTGATTTTTCAAACGTTTTGCTATTGTACCGATAATATCATCCGCTTCATATCCTTCCATTTCTATCACCGGAATACCGAAAGCATCAATCACTTCTTTTATTCTTGGGATCTGAATCTGCATTTCATCAGGCATTTTTTGTCGGGTAGCTTTATATTCAGGAAACATTTTGTGTCTGAATGTGGGGGCTGGTGTATCAAAC
>JAUVVT010000097.1 GCA_030604505.1 bacterium
GAGTGAAAGAAACACATTTTTGGGTATCCCGCCCATTGCAGCTATATCACTTAAATTTACAGCTAAACTTTTAAATCCCAATTCTTCAGCGGACAAATCAGAAATCCTGAAGTGAATATTTTCGATAAGCATATCCGTCGTTAAAAGAATAGCATAATCATTTTCGTTTACGAATACGGCAGAATCATCACCAATCCCTTTTAGGATTTCAAAAGAATCTGTCTTGTATCTCTCTTCCAAATCTTTTATAAATCCTAATTCACCAATCTCTTTTAAGTTCATTTTCCGCTGTTATATAAAATTTAAATTTTATTAAAAGAACTTTTTTATTTTTCTTTTCAAAAAATTGTCTTCGGTTATTTCATATTCTTCATCAAGTTGGTCTGCGAACTTAATATAACCCGCACTCTTTAGAATTCGATAAGTTTTTCTTGTCGCACGTATGGTCATTTTTCGGGGAAGCCTACGTCCCCTTTTTAGTAACAGCGCCTCATTAAATTCTTCGTTTTCCATTTTTTTATTAAAGGTTGCCGCAACAGTATTCCTGACTTCTCTTATTGAAATTTTAAACGCTTTACGTATTTTTTCTGCGTTTTCAATGTCATTTCTATTGATTAAATCATCGAAAGCCTTCAGGGCTCCGCTTTTTGTGTCCTTTTTTTTGAGTTTATATTCCTGAGCAATAACGCTGGCTTCTGCATAAAGTCTCTTACTCATATGAAGATTAAACACCTTTATAACCGCATCCTTAATCATTTTTACGGGTATGTTAAATGTGTCCATTATAAAATTGGCTTGGTCATAAAGTCCCTTATGATACCTTATTTTAAATTCCTCGGCTGCTATTTTTCTAATAATTTCTTTATTGAGTTTCGTTTCTTCAGCTAAAGTGATCGCCTTTTCAAATCTGTTACTGGCAAGATTTTTCTTAAAAGCTTTTTCTGCTGCAGATATTATCAGCTTTCTTGGTAATTCATACTGAATCCCTATTCGGGCAGCCATTTCATATCGCTCTTTAGATAAATTTAATTTATATGATTCGAGAACCTGTTCCTGTAACCTAATAGGCGGAATGTTGAATTCTTTCTCTACCTCAATAGCCTTTTGATATTGCTCTCTTGTGAGATATTTATTGAATGCCATAATAGCTAATTCAACAAACTTTGACTCCTGCAAACCATATTCTTTGCCCATTCTTGCCGCCGCTTCATACTGCCCCTTATCTTTATTTTGATTAAAAACTCTTTCAACCGAATCTCTAATTACACCTATCGGTAATTCATACTCCCTCTTTATTCGAACCGCCGAATTATAATATCCGCTATTCATCCTCTTATTGAATTCATCCGCAGCCCATTTCTTTGCCGTGTTTATATCACCTATTGTTTTATAGTATCTTGCCTTAACAAGATTATCCTGACTTGCCTCTACCCTCTGTCTTAACAATTCGTCTGACTGCAAATTTATCCTCCTAAGATAAATATGAATAATATTCACAACCTACGATTTTAGATTTACGATTTTATATAGTAAAATTCTATTATTCGTAAATCATAAATACATTTTAAGTATAATATCTTTATCAATAAATGTCAAGCCATTTCAAGAGCTATATACAACCAAAAATGCCTCTTTCGGAATCTCTACCTTGCCGAGTTTTTTCATTCTTTTTTTCCCAAGTTTCTGTTTCTCAAGCAGCTTCCTTTTTCTGGTGATGTCACCTCCATAACACTTCCCTGTAACATTTTTCCTGACCGGTTTAATAGATTCACGCGCTATGATTTTACTGCCTATAGCAGCCTGAATCGCAACCTCGAAAAGCTGGCGGGGAATTATCTTCCTTAATTTTTCACAAACACTCCTTCCCCATATATAAGCTTTTTCCTTGTGCACAATTAGTGATAAAGCATCCACAGGAACGTTGGAAATAAGTATATCAACTTTAACAAGCTCTGAAGCCTGATATTTATAATACTCATAATCAAAAGAAGCATATCCTCTTGAGGCTGACTTCAATTTATCAAAAAAATCGAAGATTATCTCTGAAAACGGGAATTTAAGATGCAATAATACACTCTTTTTGTCCAGATACTCTGTTCTTTCAAGTTTACCTCTTCTCACTTTTGAAATTTTTAATAAATTACCAATATATTCTGTCGGTGTAATAATCTGAGCATTTACGTAGGGTTCTTCAATCTTCTCAATTTCCCCCCTTTCGGGAAGTTCGCTTGGATTGTCAACGTAAATCTTTTCACCGTTTGTTAAGCATACAAGATATTTAACATTAGGTATAGTTGAAATAATCTCAAGATTATATTCTCTTTCCAATCTCTGCTGGATAATCTCTTTATGAAGAATTCCCAAAAATCCACACCTGAATCCAAATCCAAGCGCATTAGATGATTCGGGCTCGTAAAATAACGAGGCATCATTTAATTTAAGTTTGGCAAGCGAACCCTTGAGGTTTTCATAATCTTCATTGTTAACGGGAAAAAATCCGGCAAATACCATCTGTTTTGCTACTTTATAACCTTTGAGAGGTTTGTCTATCGGTCTGCCTGAAGAATATATTGTATCACCGACTTTTATATCTTCAAGCTTCTTTGCTCCGGTTATGATATAACCCACCTCGCCTGAATTTAGTTGAGAAAGTTTCTTCTTCTTTATCTGAAGAATCCCGACCTCATCGACATTATATGTTTTCTTATTCGAAAACATTTCAATCTTATCATTTTCTCTTAATCTGCCGCTGAATATTCTAACATATACAATAACTCCCCTGTATGTGTCAAATGTCGAATCAAATATCAGCGCCTTAAGCGGTTTATCTGCACTCCCATCCGGTGGTGGAATTCTGCCAATAATTGCTTCGATAACTTCAGAAACACCCGTTCCAAGTTTTGCACTTGTAAGAAGTATTTCATCAGAACCGACACCCAATAATTCTTTTATTTGGGTTTTCACCCTCTCAATATAAATATTAGGGATATCAATCTTGTTTATTATAGGTATAATAGTTAAATCATTTTCCATAGCCAGATAGAGATTACTCAAAGTCTGTGCCTGTATTCCCTGTGAAGCATCGATGAGCAGCAGAGCACCTTCGCATGCAGCGATACTTCTCGAAACCTCATAAGTAAAATCCACGTGACCGGGAGTATCTATCAGATTCAGCAAATATTCCTCATCATTTTTTGAGTGATATTTCATTTGAATGGCATGCGACTTTATTGTGATTCCTCTTTCTCTCTCGAGCTCCATATCATCAAGTACCTGCTCTTTCATTTCTCGCATTGGAATTGTTTCGGTATACTCAAGTAGTCTATCCGCAAGTGTAGACTTACCGTGGTCAATATGGGCTATTATGCAAAAATTTCTAATCCTGTCAATACTCATATCTTATTTTTCGTCTTAGCTTGAATAATTCATAAATTAATCGTATTAAAATATTTTCTATTTTCCTATTTATCCTGTATTATTCAAAAAATTTGACATAACCAAACTTAATTCTAATAAATTCAATATAATAACCGTGGTTTTTGAGAAACAGAGTTTCTCGATCATTCTTGTTCCCAAACTGAGTTTGGGAACAAGAATTGGAGGAGTCTCTCTCTATCCTTAAGCTTAGGGATATACCGAGTCTCCCGACTTGGCATCGAAAATAATTTATGAATTAATCAGGTTATATAATACCATAAGTAATAGAGCAGATTTGAAATTTGCTCCTATAATGAAATTTATAACAAAAATTAATAAAAATCTATTAAAAAATTATTAATCCCTCAACAGCCCGATATTAAACATAATAAACTTGACCAAAATAAAGTTGAATGATAACTTTAGTAAGTTTTATAATCTCATTATTTTTAATAATTATATATGAATTATCGAAAAGTAAAATTAATGTATGGACATCCAGCTATCATTCCATCCCGAAACATCGGTGTCGAAATATGTTTTTTATTATTCGCTTAGATGCTGAAACAATACTGAATCAAGTTCAGCACAGGATTCAGCATGACAGGTGTGTGTTATTCATTTTAAAAACCGGAAAAAATAAATTTATAAAAGTTTTGGTTGAATATTAATTCAAAATTTTTTATATATTAGTAAATAATCACGAAGGGAAATAAATAATAGAATGAATGAAAAACATATAAACAAAATTGCAGAAGAGTTGAAACTGAAAGTAAATCAGATCAAGGCGACAGCTTTACTTCTGAGCGGCGGTGCAACAGTGCCTTTTATTGCCCGCTACAGGAAAGAAGCAACGAACAGTCTTGACGAGATTGCTATTACAACAATACGTGACCGGCTCGCACAGCTTGCAGAACTGGACAAGAGAAGAGAAGCAATCCTAAAATCGCTTGAAGAACGAGAGCTTCTCACCGATGAGCTCAAAGAAAAGATTATTTCTGCCGAAACAATGTCTGTGTTAGAGGATATTTATCTTCCCTTCCGCCCAAAACGTCGGACACGTGCTACGGTAGCCCGTGAGAAAGGGCTTGAACCACTCGCAGAGCTATTGTTTGAGCAGAAGGATATAAATCCGACAGACGAGGCGAAAAAATTTATCGACACGGAGAAGAAAGTCGAAACTGCCGACGATGCGCTTGCCGGCGCCCGTGATATTATTGCCGAATGGGTCAATGAGAACGAAGAGGCACGTGCAAAGATGAGGGAACTTTTTATCAAAAAAGCGACCATACGAGCAAAGGTGCTGCCGGATAAGGAATTAGAAGCGGCCAAGTATAAAGATTACTATGAATGGGAAGAATCAGCGGCAAAAGCAAAATCACACAGCATCCTGGCAGTGAGACGGGGCGAGAAGGAACTTTTTCTGTCGCTGAGTATTTTACCACTTGAAGAAGATGCTCTTTTTTTACTTGAGCGTCTGTTCATCAAGGCAGAAAACGAGGCAGCAGAACAGGTCAAAATGGCTGTGCACGATAGTTACAAGCGTCTGCTCGGAGCGTCTATGGAGACCGAAATACGCGTGATAACAAAAACACGCGCAGACGAGGAAGCTATTGGTGTATTTGCGGAAAATCTCCGCAACCTTCTGCTTACGCCTCCGCTCGGGCAGAAAAATGTACTTGCAGTCGATCCGGGTTACCGCACGGGCAGTAAGATGGTCTGCCTCGACCGACAGGGCAAACTCCTGCATAACGACACGATATTCCCTCTAAAATCGGAAGGAGAAAAAGAAGAAGCCGGGCGAAAGGTTATCGACTGCTATAAAAAGTATGAGATTGAAGTAATCGCAATCGGGAACGGGACAGCAAGCAGGGAAACCGATGCGTTTTTCCGCAGTCTGGAACTTCCCGGAGAAATCCCTGTGGTTATAGTAAACGAAAGCGGTGCTTCCGTTTATTCCGCTTCCGATGCTGCACGGGAAGAGTTTCCCGATTATGACGTAACAGTGCGCGGTGCGGTATCAATAGGCAGACGACTGACGGACCCCCTTGCGGAACTGGTAAAAATCGACCCGAAATCGATAGGCGTGGGACAGTATCAGCACGACGTAGACCAAGGGATGCTGAAGAAAAGTCTCGACGACGTGGTTATCAGCTGTGTCAACAGTGTCGGCGTCGAAGTCAATACGGCAAGCAAACAGCTGCTGACTTATGTTTCAGGTTTAGGGAAAAAGCTCGCCCAGAGTATTGTCGAATACCGCAGCGAAAATTTTACTTTTCGCAGCCGTGAGCAGTTGAAAAAGGTATCAGGAATGGGACCGAAAGCGTTTGAACAGGCGGCGGGATTCCTTCGCATACGGGACGGTGAAAATCCGCTCGACGCAAGTGCCGTCCATCCGGAAAGTTATCCGATAGTCGAGCGTATGGCGGGGGACCTGGGATGTTCGGTCAGGAATTTGCTGAAGGACGGTTCGGTGAGAAAAAAAATCGATATTAAAAAGTATGTTACCGAAACCGTGGGTATGCCCACACTACAGGATATTATGGCGGAGTTTGAAAAGCCGGGGCGCGACCCGCGTGAAAAATTTGAAATGTTTAGTTTTGCCGAAGGTGTCGAGAAGATAGAAGACCTGAGACCGGGGATGAAACTTCCCGGCATAGTAACAAACGTAACAAAGTTCGGTGCATTCGTGGATATCGGCGTTCATCAGAACGGACTTGTCCACATCAGCCAGTTAGCCGACCAATTTGTAAAAGACCCGGGAAAGATAGTCAAGGTCAACCAAAAGGTAACGGTTACGGTAGTCGATATAGATTTACGGCGGAAGCGGATTTCGCTGTCTATGAGGAAGAGGGTGGAGATTGGGGGGAAGGAGTAATACCAGTCATTGCAACCCCAAAGAACTCAGGGCAATCTGTCTATTAACCATCAAGTTGTAAGTTTCCGCCGGGGGTAGATCCCGAAGGATCGGGATGAGTCCTACCCGAGGAGCGAATTATATAGCCGATTTAAACTTAGTTTTTTTGAGACAGATATATCTGCAAAAGTGTTTTGTTTTGTCTCAATTTTATCTCATTTAGTCTCATTTTGTCTCATTTTGTGCCAGTTTGTGTCAGTTTGTGTCATTTTTTGGATGATTTTAATACAGATGAGACAGTTATGTTGTTAAATATCAAGAAATTACATTATTTGTCTCACTTTTTTTAA
>JAUVVT010000090.1 GCA_030604505.1 bacterium
AAATAAACTCCATTTGCAAGATTATCCCCTTCTTCATCCTTGCCGTTCCAATAAACCTGATTATATCCCGCCTTATTCGAAATATTTCCTAAAACCTTAATTAATCTTCCGGATACTGTAAATATTTTTATTTGGACTTCATTAGCTTCTTTTGTTAAAACATACGTAAAATGCGTATCTTCATTAAGCGGATTTGGGAAATTATAGATTCTTGTTATCTGCAGTTTAGCGGATACCTTAAAATCGATTTCATAAAAATCAAAATTTTTACCGACATCGGTTACTATTACCCTCAGTCTATGTTCTCCGTCTTTAAGCAGCGGCTTATATATAACCTCTGCCAGAATATCACTTCCTGCAGGTTTTTTAATAAATTGGATTGCAGGATTGTTATAAAATGAAATATTTATATTATCAAGAAATATTTTAACATTAGATGTATCCTTTATGCCTGAGGGATTATTATCCTTTATTCTTATTATAATTTCCGGATTTTCAGAAACATAGTCGCCATTAACCAATATAGAACCATCGAACGTAACCTCAATAGCAGGAGATTGGTTGTCCTCACTAATAAAAAGATCTATTAATGCAGAATTATTAAATTCGGAGAGTTCACTGACAGCATTATCAGGGTCAACTTCTGTAAGAATTTTTATATCCCCACTATATCCTGGAATATTTAATACTGCATTCGCAGTTTTTGAACCATTTTGCAGAATATTGAAAAGGATAACATCCCCGCCAATTTTTTCTTTTCCCTCCCCTGTAACTGCAAAAAACCTGACCAAAACACTGTCAGCGGCTGAAAATCCGATATTATATATATCAGCAGAGATATAAACACTTTCTCCTTCCATTACTGAATCTTTGTCTATTGAAACCAATCTGAAATTTGTGCTGAGGTCGCACGCCGGCTCATACTTTAATGCCCACTCCGAAAGATATGGTGTATTTAGCCCGTCATTATCGGAAAGCCCTACATTTAATTTCAGTTTTGAATATTCATTTATATTAATTCCGGATAAATCAAATTCAACACCACCCGATATATCAGTATATAAGGTATCCCACCTGAACATTTTATTATTAAATCCAAGTACAGAAATTTTTACATCAGTCCCATTTTGTGTAACATCTGTTACAGAGGTTAAAGATTTCCATTTTCTTGCACCGTCAATTATCTGTGAGGTCATATTCCCGTTCAAAAAACGGGTTATCATACTATCTTGCAGCACTGCTCTCCCTGTTCCGCGTTTTTTTAATTGTTCGGGAACTGTTCCCTGTGGTGCTCCTTTTCTTCCGATTATTGCATAAGAATCCCGAAAATAAAGATTATCAATTAAGGCACTTCCTATCGATTTCAGTGCATTTTTAGCCGGGCTTGTTAAATGAAAATATCCGTCCGATACCACGCCGCATAAGACAATACTATTTTCCGGAGCATTATTTATAAAGTCAGCCATAGCTTCAGAATGCTCGGTGAAATGCTGCGTATTAAAATGAACTGCATTAATCAGAGCCCCGGAATTCTCATCTATCACGGCAGTATAAAATCCCTGATAATAATATTCCGCCGAAAGGGCTGTATCATAAGCTGTAACTTTTATCAGACTATTATCCAGATAAAGCACAGCATAATTACCATCCAGAGCACCTGCCGATTCGATACTTATCGGTATGATACGGGGAGCAAGCTCGAGGTCGCCGTCAATTTTCAAATTATCTATCAAATTTTCCTCAAACATCCTGTTATTCTGAATCCAGACGAATCCCGAATCAGCATTAAAATCCGTATAAAATATTGACTTTACCCATCTGCTGTAACTGCTGCCGTCAAAACTCCTTACCCTCCAGTAGTAAACAGTCCTATCATAAGGCAAATCTACGGTTGCTTTTGTATTAACCAGCTGTTCTTCTACCGGACCCGAGGTATAAACAGGCGAATCAAACGTTGAACTTGTATCCATCTCAAAGTATAATGTTTTCGGGGAGGACGCTTCCTGAGAATAACAAAATGCCTCAAGTTGAATATTTTCAGTATTAATCCTGCTGAATCCGGGAGGTTTTAACAATGTAACACCCGCTGAAAATACGGTAATCGCCCTTTTTGCAATATTATTTTCTTCAGATACTTCATCTATTAAATCTTCGGGGTCAATCTTAACAATTATATTATGGTTTCCTTTCTTCTGAGAAACTTCCCAGTCCACAGAAATAGAATTCTCAATGCCTATCGGTTTAAGAACGATATTCTCCTTGATTGGAAAAATCCCCATTCCTTCATATTCATCGTATAAAGAGATTCGAACGCTGTCTTGTGAATAAAGTCCGTAATTTTCCACTTTTATAAGTATTTTAACCCGGGCATCAACCTCATTTGGAAAATTATTACTGAATATAATATTCTCGGTTTTAACTGCAAGGTCAGGTTTTTTAGGAAAAGCAAGACGAGTACAAGGATCGCCCAAAAGTGTATATTGGTTTATAAGATTTACAGCTTCCTGACTTCTTCCTTCCTCACGGTAGAGATTATATTTATCATCCGTAGTAAAAACTCCCAGCATACGCACCGTGTCGATAAAAACACTTCTAAAAATACTTTCCTGCAGAGTGTTGTCAAGTTGAATATACCCCCAGCCGGTTGTTCCAAAGTATCCTATTGCTCCCTTATCTTCGGCTAAAATATACCCTTCACTGAGTGTAAATACACTGGGACTTGCAAACTTCCCTGTATTACAGGACATACCCATCATAAAGGGATATTTCTTATAGTTATTCAGGTCCGAGGGCATTCCGAAGTCAACATCATAAGTTTGCAGGGCAGCGTGTCCGGAAGAATTTACCCACAATACCCCTTCATCTATTATATTTATTATTTCATCACGATACGAAAAATCTATTAAATCAGTTGAAGTTTTGTTGATGACCGTATTTCTCATTGCCGACGGAGGAACCGACGTGATATTATTTACAATATAATTTGAGCTTTCCTGAAAAAGGTTCTGTTCATGGGTATTGATACCTCCATTTATCATCAGTACCCTCTTATTCCAGAGACCGGATTCACCCGATTCATACTCAATCAGTTTTTTAATATATTTTTCAGCATGTTCTGTTGATGCAACCGGAATTCTTCCCAGATACATATCAGGTAAAATATCAGGCAAAATCTCATTAACATCATCAAGACATACAAACCAGTTGTCACTTACCGGAAAACCGTATGAGGGAACATAACTTTCAAAACGGCTCAGCCAACTCTTCTTTTTAAAATCCCAGCTTGCGTCCCCAAACAATACAAGAAAGGAAGGAACTTTAGCCCAGTTATCGTAAACAAATTTAAGAAAATCCTTTACAGCATCAGGCTTTATTATACCAAAATTAAACTCATCGTAAATATGCTCAACATCTACAACCTTAGTCTGAAAATTATTATTATTTCTGTATTCCGCTAATGAAGATGCAGACTCTATAAAATTTCTATGAGTAATAATCAAATAATCTGCTGAATTTAGAGGATTTTTGAGGTCTGAAAAGGCAGCTTTTTTCATATTTGCCGGAAGCAAAAAACCATTTCCGCTCGCTGTACAATATTCCCTTGTGCTGTCGGACCTTGTGTCTTCAAAAATTAAATCGAACACACTGCCGGCCTGTTCAGTCTGAAAATTTATTATCCTCGTTTGATTTGTCATATCAATAATCTCGGCATCCTCACTTTCAAATCCGGTAATGATATACTTTGTTCCATTGTTTTCAGGCATAGAAAATGAAAGTCTATTATTATCTGCAACATATTTTCTATCATAATCGAGTTCTATCCAGTCTAAATAGACTACATCACGTATTTCACTTGGAGTTACATTAGAAATATTAAGAACATTTTCTCCTTCTTTTATCATTCCTTTTCCTACAGTAAATTTTTCCACACGATATTCCCGTCCAATGAATTCTATATCCCCAATATCAATATTATCCATCTTTAGTTTCAGATTATGGTTCTCGGGAGTAATACCGCGAAATTTTACTATTATCTGCGGATTATTACCGGCATCCGTTACTCCAAAAACATTGAACTTAAAATTCAAAGAACTCCCCGTTCTAAAATCTGCCCAATACCATCCTTCGCCCGGGACCCTTGCAGTAATCCGCGCTTCTTCATCAATTTCACCGACATTGTATAGAATATCATGTTCAATATGCTGCCTCTCCCTGAAAAAATCAGCCTGAACTCCATTTTTTATAGAACCATCATATTCTTCAAACCTCTTTCCATTCACCCCACCCCAGCTCAGCCAATAAACACTTCTGTCTGTATAAGGATTGATAAATTCAGAATCTCCTCTGTTTCTCGTCCCATAAAAAATTATATAATCTGATTTGTCAAAAATGCCGTTTTCTTCACCGCTAACATAAATTGACACTTCTTCATCTTTATGAAAAATTTTAATGCTCTTTGGGTCAATCTCAGAGATACTTATACCTTCAGAAATCAGGTAATCATAAGTAAGTTTATATAATCCATCCTCTTCAGTCTCAATCTTATACTGAAAATCATTAACAGAATAAATATTTTTAACATCAGTCTCCTTTTTTATTGAGCTTGTCTTCTTTGCATTCCATTTAATAACATTATCGTAATTAATTAAATTTTTAAATGTCTCCTTAAAATATTTTAATGAAATTTTATTTTTGCTGCTAACCTTCAGGAGTTCTTGTTTTTCATTGAATCTCACAAGAATTTTTATTTGCTTGTATACCTTTAGCTCTTTTTTTAGCGAATTATACTGCGCAGGATAAATCTTGAGAGCTGCAATCTTCTGCTTCCTAATAATTCCGATATTTGAAATTTCTGCAATATCCTCAGGAATATAATTATCCGATGAATAAGCTTCTTTATCGATAAAATAGTTATACTCAAGTTCTTCGATGCTGTCACTATTTATAAATTTTACAAACTCGGGGACAGGAGCAATATCTTCATCTTTTACTACAAAGAAATCGGTTTCGAGTATTTCAATACTTGCGGTTTTATTATCAGGTATCCCAATCAGTTTTGAAATAACAGGGAGTTCAGGTTCCCCAGGACTGCCGGTGCTTGTTTCTCCGGGAATAATTATTCTCTTATAATTCTTACCATTAACTGCAATATAATCAAAATCAAATCCTATATTACTGATGACAAATAACAGTTCATCCTCAGAAGAATTTAACAGCTTTATCTCAACAGCAGATACAGATATAGCAGAAAAGATTATAAACAAATAGGAAAGAATAAGAATATTTAGTAAATACTTTTTCATAAAATCTTTTTAAAAAAATAAAAAACATTACGATTATAAAATATAATCATATTATGACATTTGGTTATAAGTCATTGAATAATAATAATATACCAAACAAAGCACGTATTATTAATTGTAAAATTAAAAAAAATAATATATAATGTCGAACAAAAAAATTGCTTTATTTGTTTTAAATTATTAAATTATATAAATATAACAAAATTAATTTTCATAAACAAAACATTGAATATTTTATTTTAAAATATGTATCAAAAGATTATTGTTTCTATAATATAACCGAATGCGGAGGATATTACTATGAAAAAATTTATGATTGCTGTTATAATTTTTAACTTGATTCTATTCGGTATAAGTTTTAGTAAGGAAGCGAGAATTTTGACCCTTGAAGAGAGTTTAAAGATGGCATTAGAGCAGAGTTATGATATTAAATATGCGGAGCAGAATCTAATTCGTGAGCAGGAAAATGTAAAAGCCGCACGGGCTGCCCTTCGGTCAAATGCTTCTATAAACTTTTTGGTACCTTCTTTTAAAACAGAAAACGAACAGGTTTATGATTCGGGAGAAGATATTTTCAAATATAAATATTCCCAGAAGAATAGAATGATGAGTCAACTTACAATTAATCAGCCAATCCCTACAGATGGTAATTTTTCTTTAAACTATGATTTTTTCCATGAGTCGCAATTAGGCAACGTAAGAAATTATTCAAATTATTTTTACTTTAAATTTCAGCAGCCGATATTTACACCAAACGTTTTAAGTATGGGGATTAGAAGGGCAGAATTGGGACTTGAAGATACAGAACTCGATTATAAAAACAGAAATCTGTTTATTGAGTATAGAATAACAAGGTCATATTATTTTCTTTATAGAAATTTTGAACAGAGAAAGATTAATGATAAAAAGGTTCAACTTCTTGAAGAAGCCAACAATATCGTTAAAAAATTAAACGGGAAAAGATTAATTGATGAAATGGACGTATTGCAAATAGAAGTTGAACTTGCAAACAGCATCGACCAACTTCTTGAGGTAGAAGGAATTCTTGAAAGACAGAAAAACTCATTCAAACAGGATATTGGATTACCCTTGAATGAGGATATTAAGATTATTATAGATTTACAATATAAGCCAATAAATTTTAATGAGAAATTGAGCGAACAGACAATAAAAATGGGACTCAAAAACAGCATAAGGATACGAAAAAATGAAATAGATAACGAATATAGGACAATGGCTGTAATTGATGCTGATAGAAGAAATGAATTTAAAGGAAACATCATTACTACGCTTGGACTTGATAAAAAAGATTCTCTATTTGCAGAGACATTAAGGAAGCCAGACCAGACCAGAGGTGTTACATTGGAACTATATATGCCTCTCTGGGATTGGGGGAGAAATAAGGCACAGGTCAGGTCTGCCGAAGCATCCCTGAAACATAATGAAATCGCTCTTGAAGAAAACATAAGAGATGTAAAAAGAAGGATTGAAGATGAATTAAGAAATCTCAAGGAAGCTTCCGACCGGCTTAAGATTCTTGAGAACAGCAAAATTCTTGCTGAAAAAAGTTATTATCTCGGATTGGAAAGATTTAAAATTAGCGAAATGAACAGTCAGGATTTGCTATTATCTCTTGACCAATTAATGCAATCATATAA
>JAUVVT010000010.1 GCA_030604505.1 bacterium
AAATCGAGTGTCAGGGCATTTGGGTCGTTCCGTTTAACCTTGTAGAAGCTTATGGGAACCTGCCATGCAGTGCTTTTGATTTTCTCCGGAATATGAATTGTTCCAGCTTCTTCATTTAAAATCAGCAAGTGCGAAGCAGTTGGTGCAAATTGCAATTTGGTTATAATATAGCCCCTACTTTTTCGCTGTGGGACACTCTCCACTTTACCATTTTCAAGATTCCAGTATTCAAGTTTGCCATTCCCTTTAATACGTACTTCTGTATCTATGGTCAGTTCTTGACTGATGTTTGCTAAGAAAAACATTCGACCCTAGTTCAACTCCCTTTCGTGAATCCAGATGGTTTCTACCGATGTGTTATTAACCGGAATCACTTGTATTTCCGGTGGAGTTATTTTATTTAATGCTAAATTCAGTGTTCGCGGTTCATTTGCTATACGTGTGATTTTCTGGTTAAATTTAGTAATGTGACTATTGATTTCTCCATCTATCAGTGTTGGCAGCGTACCGACAGATATTACATTTCCCCCGTTATCCAAGAATTCAGTAAGTATATCTACTGTAGATTTTCTCAGTGTTTTTATCGAAGGAATTATGACGGTCTTATAAACTATTTCTCCGAGTGAGAGGGTATCAGTATTGACTTTTCCATATTTTGCCAGAAGCGATTCGTCTCCGAAATCGTATGGTCTTTGTATCTTTAACAGGTTATGACTGATGGCTTGAAAGTCCATATTGAGTGGACCAGTTGCGTTTGGATCCTTTAAACCTTCTTCCGGTGCTAAATAATAAGACTCGATTGGATGAATAATTAAAATATCAGCCCTGTATCTGCCCTGACGTAATACATAAGAAAGACGGGCAGCATAGTCTGCTATAATCCGGTTATCATTCCACCATGGCTGCTGGTAATTGAGAGTCATTGGATAAACCCCTTTTCTAAATCCACGCAGCGAATAAAAAGCCCCGTGATAACACCTGTAATTAATCCCCAACACCGCCAGCCAATCGAATATCCATTTACGGTCCTTAAATGAAGTGCCCTGGTCAGAAACACCATACATTTCGCATAATACTTCCTTTTTCCCCAATTGGTGTGCAACGCTTGAAACCTGTTTTGGAGTCAAAATAAAGGGATACCCATTGGGATCCCAGCGGGGCCAGGTAAGAGTTCCCGTCAGATGGTCAATCCCTGGTCTCTGCATATACTCATAATGAGGCATACAATTTATGGTAAATTCCATCTGCCGTCCAAACGTGTCTTCTCCATACTGATGTCCAGAAAATTTAATGTTATACCTTTCACAAAACTCTCCCATTTTCTTCCAATACCCCTGAGTAAACAAATGGCATATTGTGCGCCAGTATTGGTGGCGTATCTTTTGAAAATCACCAACATCTTCAAAGAGAGAAGGAAGAGCATCCAAAAGAGAGTATCCCCATTCCTTTTCAAAGATAGATGGGAGTTTTGTGGTCCATGGTAAAGAGTCAGAAGGAAGACCTTCAGCATTTCTGGCTCTCGGTTCGTCAACCCAGATTGCATCTATAGTTTTCCCAAAAGCATATCCGAACTTATCATACAAAAATCCGAACAGCTCTTCCAGATATGCGGACATTGCTTCAGGGTCGAGCGTATCGATCCTTCGGAAAGCAGTAGTCCTGACCGGATCAAAAGCAACATGACGGTAGTAAGCATATTTACCAATACGTTTCATTAAGGTTTCATTTCTGTATGCCGGTTCATTCAAAGGCCTTCGCACAAGCATTTTCTGTCCGTATTCTTCTTTCATACCTGGAAAAGGAACATTCCCTTCCTGCAGGAATACCTTCATATCAAGGGCCTCGCATGCTTTCAGGACTTCGTGAGTTACTTCATTCCATTTCTCGTCATAGGGAGAACCGAGCAGCCCTCTGTACATTCGCAGAAGCACACGTCCCCATCCTGCATAACGCATACTTCGCAGCTGTCTGAGGACTTCCGAAACATCCAATTTATCATTAAAAAACCATAGAGGCACCCCGCGGTATTCAGTGCCCGGAGATGCAAAGGTTTTCAGGTCAATTGTTCCCAACCGTTTATTAACCTCCGCAACAGCAGATGGATTGCTCACTGATGTCGGGCTGTTAATAGATGCGGCGGGTGAAAGAAATACACCGGCTAAAGAATAGTTTGCAGTCTTTTTAATAAAATCACGACGGGATATATTTTTTTTAATCATTTGTTAAATCCTTTTACTTACTTCTTATTAAAATAAATGGAGTTTCTTTTCCTCCAATGGCAGTTTTGCTCCGTGAAGCTCAATTTTTTTATAAAAAAAGTATATTTAAATCCTGTTCTGTTTCTGTATCTCCGTTGCCTCATTGATTTGTTCGTCATAAGTAGGCAGGTCATATTCTTTCAGGACATCACGAACCTTAACATCAGGAGTGAGGCTTTCTATTGTCGCCCAGTTTTCAGGATGCCATATTTTTATTCTTATCTTCCGTCCATACTTTGCCTGAATAGCATCAAATTTTCTAACCTGGGGCCAGATATGAACAAACGCTTTTTCAAGATTAATCGGTGCACATACCCATCTTGCAAAAGGACCACTCGCTGCAATATCATCCCCGGAAATATCAATTATCCTTGCATCTTCTCCGGTACTTGATACAATATAACAATGATTAATCCAGGCGTGATGGTTAAGTAGACTTCCAAAAGCAGCCTGGGACGGGAAAAAGATAATTTCAGCGCCATCATTTTTTAGATGCCGCCAACTTTCAAACCAGGAACCATCGTAGCAAATCTGTATCCCAATCGTCCCGAAATCGGTTTTAAATACAGGGGGCATGACCGGTCCGGGAGTAATACCTCCCCCTTTATAGTAAACTTCCGGCTTTATTTCAGTAGAAACCGGATGAACCTTATGGAATACTCCGACAATACTTCCCAAACGGTCAATAAGAACAGCACTGTTATAGTAGCGTCCGTCTTTCTTAGTAATGATAGGACAAACGATATAGCAATTATGTTTTTTTGCAAACTCTGCTACCTTTTTAGTAACGGGTCCCGGAACATCCTCATCTTCCGCAATCTCTGCCAGTGATTTTTTCTCTCTAACCCAAGAGGTATTAAATGTTTCGGGAAGACATATAATATCGGGCTGAAAAGCAAGAATACTCTCCATCCTCTTGAATATATCATTGATTCTTTTTTCCATAGTTTCTACGGGCCAAATTCCCTTTAAATCGATGCTTGCAATCCATACTTCTCTGGGGAGTCTGTTCTCTTTTTCAATCGGTTTTATATTTTTCATGAAATACTCCTTCGGATTTATTTACACTTTATAAAAAAGACATACCAAAAAATTTTATTATATTTTTATTATTGCGATGCAGTGATACTTGTTTATTTCTTTCTCGAATGAAGTAAGTTAAGGTCTGTATTTATCCTGGATTTCTTTTTCTCTTTTAATTCTTTCCTTATAAGTCATAATATCGAATTCCTTCAGGACATCACGAACTTTAACATCAGGGTCGAGACTTTCGATTGTTGAAATGCCTTCGGTATTCCATACCTTAATGTTAATCGTTCTGCCGTACTTTTCATGTATCGCAGGAAATTTGTCCCTTGAGGGCCAAATCGGGATACTCACTTTTTCAAGATTAACCGGTGCACATGCGTATCTCACAAAGATACTGCTTCCGGCAATGTCATTCCCGGTAATGTCGATGATTCTTGCGTCTTCTCCCGTACTCGATACGATATAATATTGATTTTTCCATGCGTGAAATTTTAGTATCCTTCCGCCGGGGAATTGTGAAGGAAAGAAAACAATCTCAGCGCCGTCTTCTTTGAGATACTCCCAGCTTTCAAACCAGTTTGCATCATAGCAAATCTGCATTCCAACCTTACCAAAATCTGTTTTAAAGACAGGAGGTCTGAGTGGTCCCGGTGTAATGCCTCCTTTTTTATAATACGATTTCGGAATTATTTCAGTTTTGACCGGATGAACCTTATGAAATGCTCCGGCAATGCTGCCAACACGGTCGATGAGAACTGCACTATTATAAAAATGTCCGTCTTTCTTTGTAATAACAGGACAGACAATATAACAATTGTATTTTTTTGCAAATTCTGCAATCCTTTCTATAACAGGACCTCCGCCATCTTCATCCTCAGCAATCTCCGGCAGCGATTTTTTCTCCTGAACCCATGATGTATTAAACGTTTCCGGGAGACATATTATATCAGGCCGCAAACCGACCACAGTCTCCATCCTCTGCAGCATCTTCTTCATTCTTGCTTCTATAGTTCTTTCGGGCCAAAGTCCTTTTAAATTGACAGTTGCAACCCATACTTCTCTCGGCAGTCTCTTCTCCTTTTCGAGTGGTTTTACGCTTTCCGTGAAAACCGAACTCGATGTTCCTATTATTCCCAAGCCGACTCCAACAGAAGTTTTCTTAAGAAAACTTCGCCTCGAAACCTCCTTTTTTTCTTTCATAAAATACTCCTCAAAATTTAAAATGAATCTTCAAAAAAGTTTAATTTATAAAATATTTATAAATAATTACCCAACAGTTACAATAAAATCATTACATCTCATTGCTTTCATATTTTAACCTTTTTTTAATAATATTCAAATTTAAAAATGAAAAAGTTCTAACTTAAATTGATTTCAATTATTCTGCTAATTGAACCGAAACTTCAGGCAGAAAACTTACAAAATATTTTTTACCTTTAATGTTAATTTCCAAAGAAACTTCGTTAGGTTTTTCTACAAGGTTATCAATAGAAATTTCTGGTTCATTATCTTCTTTATAGGGTATAAGCATAGTAATATAGTTTGTTTTTTTTACTTTTGATCTGGTTGATGCGATGAGGTGATAATGATCCTTTTCTCCATGTTCCGGAGGAGCATCAGGAAATCCTTTGATTTGAGTAAAGGAAAGTTTCTCAGACTGCAGGAATTGAACTTTTAACCGTGCATTTCTCTGAGCAACATTAACGATCTTATTATTTTCATCTATACTCATTTTTGAAAGTGTGTGAAGCCACCATTCGAACGTAACAGGTTTTGGAGCACTAAGGTCGTCAAAGAGAAAAAAGATTCCGGGTTTTATATGTATTACATGGCGATGAAATTTATCTAATAATCCTTTATATGTGGCGGATGCGTCGCCTAAAGTATAGTCATAAAGGTCATTGGATTCAAATTTTACTATTTTACCCGGTACTGTGGGATCCTGAAATGCCTGCCCTTGACCGCCGTCAACTGTAATACAATTGGCTGCTCTTGTTCTATAACTCCATTTTTTATTATGTTCAGAATTCCACCACGGATAATATCCGCTCGCAATAGCAAGTGCATCTCCAAAAGCCTCAAGTGTAAAAGCATTTTCATCAGGACGGGCATGACTGATTGCGCCATATGGGTCGCTATGAAATAAAAAGTGCACATCTTCATCAACATTTCCTAAATTCGTATGAAGAGATACTAAACCAACGCCAGGGAAATATCTTGCCTGAGAAAGGTCTGAGGGATTTTTTGCCTTAATTCTGTCATCTTTTAATAAGATTCCCATAATATTTCTTCCTGGCCCTGAACCTGTATATTCAGCATACCAGCGTGCATACGGATTGCTTAATAGTGTTGATAATTGATACATTAATTCTCCCCTATTTATTAACTCATATTCGGGAGAGGTTTTATTTGGAGGTTGATGTTGAGCATCACCAAATGGAGAATGTTTAGCATATGGAGGATTTGAATATATTATGTAATAAGGTGTATTTTTATAAAATTCTTTCTCTATAAGATTTATACCAGTTGCTTTCCTAAGAGCTAAAATAAAGTGCAATCCCACTGTCATATAAAGATTATAATAACTTGGACCTTCATGCCAAGCACCATCGTCTTTTCCCCAAGTAGGATATAAATTCCAGTACACTGTCAAAACATAATTTAGCCAGTCTCTTGCTTCTTTCCATTCATGTGCAAAGCATAACGCACCTTCCGCAAGAAAACTTGACATTCTGGCAGGATGACTTTGAAAATTATATGAATGATAAATATTTTTATACTTGAGGTGGTTATACATATATGTAAGTCTGTATTTCATCGTTTTCTCTACCTTTTCCCTTTCCTCGGGGCTAAACAAATGGTATGTCCAGTCATATGTACTCATACCTTTGTATATCATCCACATTGCCGCTTCATTATTGCCATAGTATGAAGTTGATCCTTCAGGATCCCAGTTGAAAAAGTGCATTATTCTTCTTTTTGCCTCATCTCCATATTTTTCATCACCGGTTAATAAATAAGATAATCCGAAATTTTCCATTTTATTCATAAAATAGCGTGCGTATGGACAGGTCTCATCTTGATATTTAGCACCAACATTTGCATTCGGAGTTTTCAAAAATTTAAGAATATCTTTTGTATAAGGAACCTCTGATATAAGCGCTTCGCCTATATGTTCATCGCAGTCCCTTATAATTTCAGAAGCCAAATCTTTTAAGTCGCCGTACATTGCTCTATACCGGAAATGTCCAATTTCATCTTTAAGAATAAAAAGCCTCGGACGACTTTTTGGAATATGATTCATTACGTATTTAATTCCCGGGAAACTCCAAATTTTGGCATCCGGAGGTACAATGAACTTCCGAGCTTTACTGTAAATAATGTTTCCAGGCAATAACGTAGGATAAGTGTCATAATCGTTAATACCTTTTTCAAGACCATATCTCCAGAACCACTCACCATCACCCCCCTCAACACCATACCTCCAATACCACTCACCCGGTTCCAACAGTTCTTCAAGCGCATATATACTGATATCAATTCCTCTTCTTGTAATTACATTAATCTTAAACTCCTTATCTTTAGAAATTTGAAGTATATATTTAAAATCTCCCTCTATCGGTTCAACAGGAACCCAGGCAAACGGGGGCGGATTTAATTTTGTAATACTACCATCTGCGGGAGAATATGGTAGTTGTTTTGGTTTTGGTGATTTATCTATTTGTGCAATTATATCTTTGCTACTTGGCTGACAGTATATATTTTGAATATTGAAAAAAAATGATAGGAGAATAAGGAATAGAAATATTATAAAAATGAAGTTTTTTATATTTTTCATTTTTTCTCCTTGGTAATTTAAATACTTATTCCAGTACCCGAAATTAATTAATTTATTGAGATAACATAAACGCTATCGTTTACTCATGTTAAACATAATATTTTTGTAAATATTTTGAAATCATTTGGAAATACAAAAACAATAAATTGTCTGAATAAAATTGGTGATAAAATTTCATTGAAAAACTTTATGACAATCCGAGGATTGAATCCATGATTATAGGTCGAACTACCGTTCACCCCTATATCAAAACTATAAATATTAATTTTTGCATCGCAATTTTCAGGTAATTAAATATAAGTGTAATACTAGGTTATTTATTACCGCAAATGCTTATCAAAAAATTCAAAGATACTTTCTATATGGAACACATGACCGCCTGGATGTTCTGAAAATTTGAACCGGTCACTGACGCCGAGTTTTTTGTAATATGATTCTACTTTTTTAGCTTCCCGGCGCGCTCCTTCTAAATCGAACAATGTATCCTTCTGACCTAACTGTACCATCAGCGGTCGTGGGCATATTAAACCTGCAACCTGGGAATTCCCGAGATTGCGGAATATATCTTTATCTACAGGCCTTTTAGAATTATCTTCTGCGGTACGGCGCAGCACTGCCGCTTGTTCGACGAAAGAAGCTGAGGGTACAGCAACTTTAATAAGTGGGAATAAAGCTGTTGTATGCAATGTGAAGTATCCGCCCCACGACAAGCCGGTCATACCCACACGGTTCTCGTCTATTTCCGGGCGATTTTTGATAAGAGCTTTTGTACTCTGTATAATTTTATGGATTTCCAAACCGATAATGCTGGTTCCGAGAAGTTTTAACCTTCGGTTAAGAAGATTGCGGTTTGCTCCCGGGATGTCGGGATCACCACCATAACCGCACCGCATTGCCAATGCTGGTGCCCATACTATATATCCCCTCTTTACTGCCTCTGGACCAAATGAATGATAGTTTATGCGAGTGTCAAGGTCACATATTGCCTCCGGATTGCCACCGCCCCCATGCTGAGCGATAATTAACGGTGCTTTTCCCTTTATGTTTTTCGGAAGCATATAAATTCCGTAAGCAGTCACACCATCTATGATTTCCACCCAAACCCGATATATGGTACAGTGAACATCTTCACCGGCTTTGATAAACTTTGTTATTACACCTTTTTTTGCGTTGGGAGGCGGATAGCCAAGCGTACGGGAAAGACGTTCTCTATAGGGCTGTAAAGAATTCTTGTATTGCTCAATACCGGAAAAATCCGGTTTGAAGAACGTGAGAGATTGTTCAATAGATTCTTCGAGCAATTTATCAATATATTCTTTTATCTCTAAATGCTGCATTTTGCGGATGGGAAAGGATTCAGAAAATTTTTCTCTATACTGCTCGGGAAGTTCCTGTACTTTTGCAAAGGCAGGAAATATAATAATGAAAAATATTATACAAAATATCACTTTTGTTTTCATACTGCTCTTTCCTTGAATTTTTTATTTCATCAAGTTACAGTATTATTTCCTTACAGCGTTTCACGGAATCATTTTTTTAAGAAATTAGGTATAAAATCAGTAAATAATAACACACGGCATAAAGCTTTTTCATAGACAAATTAAATTATCCCTGAAAATAAGGTAATCGGGTTTTTTTCGGATCAAAAGCCAATTTTTTGTGAATCTTTTCTGCTTCTACTTCAGATAGTACAGATTCTCTTGCAATTTCTACACATGATTCGAGTGTGGTATATCCATCTATTCCCACACTTGCCAGAGCAATCGGCAGACTGAGAGCATAACGGATTAAATCGGCACCGGTAACATTTCCTATTAATGCGTTTTGCCCGGTTGTCTTTATTGCAATAATCCCAATATCTCTTTCCAGAGCCATAGGTATCATATTCTCTTCATTGCCGCTGTTTCTTGATGCATTAAGAGGACACAAAACAGAATCAACATCGAACCTTTCAAAAGACTGCTGGGAGGCTTCATTCCATTTATGATACGAAAATCCAATATTCTGAACAACGCCTTCATCTTTTAATTTCACATAAGCTTTATAACCGCCTGATGAACCCGATAGTGTTTCTACATCGCTCATTCTGTCGATTCCATGCATACAGTATAGGTCGAGATAGTCAGTTTTAAGTAATTTCAAAGATATCTCAATATCCTCCATTACACCATCATAAGTCCTTTTTTGAGTTTTCGAAGTAAGAAAAATTTGATTCCTGTAATTTGGAGTGAGGTACCTTCCGTATCTTTTTTCGGTTTTCCCCCCTCCGTACGCTCTTGCTGCATCGAAATATGTTATACCAAGTTTTATGGCATAATGAATAAGCTTTTCTGCATCACCCTCCTGAGGTACCCATGAAGTATAACGGGAACCCCCGCCAAAACCAATGCATGAAACCATTCTCCCTGTTCTTCCTAATTTGCGTTTAGGTATTCCACCGTTTATTATATTTGAAGTAGTAAAATCCGTTTTTTCTTTTGCACAATGCATAAGATTCATTGCTCCCACTCCAAGTACGGATTTGCTTATAAAATTCCGACGGGAAATCTTCCTTTTCATTGCATACCTCCAATAATTTAACTTTTCTATCTTTGTGGCTTTATTTTACATTTATCTTAAACGTTTAAGCAATATTAAAAAACTTTCAATGGAAATAAGGTAGTTTGTGAATTTTAGGATTGAAAGCAAGTCTTTTATTGATATCATCTCTTTCTTTGGCAGATATCAGGGATTTTTTTGCAATTTCTACGCAGGATTCAAGTGTGCCAAATCCTTCTATTCCAAGATTTGCTACAGCTATTGGAAGACTTAGGGCATACCGAACCAGTTCCTGACCGGTTACGTTTCCTATCAATGCGCTTGCAGCGGTTACCTTCATCGCAATAATACCTACATTTCTTTCTAATGCCAGGGGTATAAAGTTCTCTTCAGCACCGCTGTTCCTCGATGCATTAAGAACACACATAACAACATCGACATCAAATCTCTCAAAAGATTGTTGGGAAGCCTCATTCCATTTATGAAACGAAAAACCAATATTTTGAACAACGCCTTCATCTTTTAATTTTACATAAGCTTTATAACCACCCGATGAATCCGACAAGGTATCTACGTCCTCAATTTTGTCTATTCCATGCATACAATAGAGGTCAAGATAATCAGTATTAAGGTTTTTCAAAGATGCTTCAATATCCCGCATTACTTCATCATATGTCCTGCTTTGAGTTTTCGATGTAAGAAAAACTTCTTTTCTGTATTTTGGGGTGAGATATTTCCCGTATCTCTTTTCAGTTTTCCCATTTCCATATATTTTTGCAGAATCAAAGTATGTTATACCAAGCTTCACGGCATATTCAATGAGTTTTTCCGCCACAGATTCTAAAACAACATCCCTGTAAAAACGCCCGCCTCCGCCAAAACCTATACAGGAAACCATCCTGCCGGTGCGGCCCAGTTTGCGTTTGGGTATACCGCCGGATATATTCTTTGTGAAGCCGGTATCCGATTTATCTTTCGCATCAATGCCTGCAAGCCCGATGCCTAATACGGATTTATTTATAAAATCCCGACGGGAAATTTTCTCCTTCATTGCATACCTCTTCTGATTTAGTTTTTACTGTAAAGACAGGTAAAGAATAAAATTTTTAATATTTCCTTTCGGCTATCATCTCTGAAAGTTTAAATAAATTTTCTGCTCTGTTATCAAAATCTTTCAAGTAACCAGTAGCCCTCCTTATTCTCTTTTTTATTTCAACCTTTGTATAATCAATAATCCCGTATTTATTCAAGATATTTATAGTAAAAGCCATATCATCTTTTTCAATTTTAATCTTTTTCATTATCTTTATTAATTTTTTCTTTTCCGTATTGTTTACCTTCTGCTCCAGCAGGATAAGCGGATATGTTTTTTTCCCCTGTGATAGGTCGCTGCCCGGCTGTTTCCCGAGAATCTTTTTATCTGATATTATATCAAGCAAATCATCCTGAATCTGAAATGCAATTCCCAAATTCATTCCATAATTCCTGAATGCAGCAATCTCTTTTTCTGAGCCTCCGCCAAGAATAGCACCGATCTCGGTAGACATTGACATTAAAACTCCCGTCTTCTTTCTTATCATATATATATATTCGCTCATACTGACATTCTTTGCGGATTCAAAATCTTTATCGAGAGACTGCCCTTCACAAATTTCGACTATCCCGCCCGAAAATATGGATGTAATTCTTTTAATATGTTTATTATCAGATTTTATAAGTGAACTGTACGCGAGGGCGATAAGGCCGTCGCCACAAAGAAGTCCTACATTTTTATCCCATTTTGCATGAACAGTCTTGTTTCCTCTTCTAATTTGGTCATTATCCATAATGTCATCGTGAACCAGAGTAAAATCGTGAAGGATTTCTATTGCTATTGCTGCATCAATGCAATCTTTTAAACTCCCGCCGAGAACTTCGCAAGAAAAAATCAAAAGTACAGGACGTATACGCTTCCCCTTCATAGAAAGTGCATACTTCATCGGCTCATATAAATTTGGAGGATATTTTTTCTTTATCAGTGAAATTAATCTATTATCAATCTTTTTCTGAAGATTCCTGTAATGATTTTCAAAGTTCACAGTATACCACGTATTTTAATGTTTTTGAAATTTATTAATTACCAAAAAATAACAATATATTAAAATAATAGTAATCTATTAATTTATTTAAATCCCAAATCCTGTATGGACAACCCTCGGGTTGTTTTTTCTGAATTTTTTATTTTTTTCTTTACTGTACCTTTACCTTGACCTGTAAGGTCCGTGTACAGCAACCACCTTATATGTTTCTGCCGAATCATCTAAGATAATAACGTGATAAGTATCACCTTCGGGAACAACACGAACAAGAATATGCCCCTGGTCACTTTTAAGTTTTTCCAGATTTGAACCGATGACTATCTTATTCGCCTCCATCATATTAGTAGCAAAGATATCCCTCGGACCGGGATAGAGACGTGTCGATAAAAGGCGGTTCAGCACCCTGCTTCCCGGGTGGCTGGGTGCCCATACAGGAATTATATGCACACGCGGTCTAAGGGTACTCACAAAGAATGCATTCTCAGTATCAATATAACCGTGGTGATTCAGAACATTCACATCCACCGGACCGACAGCTTTCGCAACGGGTGTCTCAACATCGTGCCAGAGCGGTACTCCTTCCGGCGGTATACCAACAAGATCTCCACCCGTAAAGTAATCAAACTTACCATAACTGAGCCGAAAAGCACAGCTGCACATATTCTCGCTTGGTTGCTCCCCGGGAAACACCTCATCTAAAGATGGAAAATGATGTCGCGTGTTAGTCCCAACACCCGTCCAGACCTCTCCATTTGCAGCAATGTTCTGTATTTGAAAATCCTTATAAGAAGCAGGATCTCTCACCAGAACAATCTGGTCGTTCCTGCCCGGCTGAAACCGCTCCACACGCATCCCGCCATGTTCCCTCTGCCATCCCAGAAAAGCTCTGTAATTATCCATCGTTTCGCTCTTAATAGAACCGGGAAAATCGTATTCGGGCCACCCCCGGTCAAGCATCGTTCGAATAGAAATATCTTCGCCTACTTTCGTAATCCCGCTCAGCCTGTATTTTCCCGATTTTGACGTTTTAGATTGAGGGGACAAATCCCCCATGTGGTCTCCGTGAAAATGTGTCAGCATAGCATAGTCAAGAACAGGCGAGGATTCATACGCAAGCATATGTCTGATATACCGCACAATCCATTCACCGGGAGTCCGCGTTCCGTCGGGACGTGGTGAAGTTACACGCGGCCCAGACCGCGTAGTAGAACCCGCATCAATAAGCATAGTCGTCCCGTCGGGAAAAATAGCAAAAGCCGCATTCCCCTTGCCCGTATTAATGTGGTGGATATCCAGCGTCCCGATTGTCCACTGCGGCAGAACCTCTCCTACAACCTGAGCTTTAGACGGAATCCATACATAAACCAAAAATAGAATAATAAAGATAAAACGAATAAACCTGTGCAAAAAGAAAACAGGAAATATTTTTTGTCGCATTATATTACCTCTTAAAAATAAAGAATTTTATTAATAATTTTATCTATCAGACATTGTTATTTAGTTATACACCCAAACCTTGGATTAATCAAATCAACTAAATCCATTGGATTCAGTTCCAATCCTGCTTTTGGATCGCCCGTGCAAATATTGACCTTCTCCTTATTCATAATCTCATTATCGAAAATAACCGGAATATCCGTCTTCAGCAGCAAAGGAGG
>JAUVVT010000111.1 GCA_030604505.1 bacterium
ACGACCATCTTCCTTATATCTTTTTTCCCTCTTTTCAGGTAATTTTCGATTCTTCCTTCTTTCGGTCTCAATTTTCCCCATACTATTGCCCGGTAAACTTTATGCATTTTGCGTGCAGCAAACTGATACGACAGTGAGCGGTGAGTCCTGTCATTCTTTGAAACAACTATAATCCCTGTTGTTCCCTTATCCAATCTGTGAACTATACCGGGCCTTAAAACTCCGTTTATGCCAGAAAGGTCCTTTATATGATATAGAAGTGCATTAACAAGGGTTCCGGAATATGTATCAGGTGAAGGATGAACAATCATTCCTGCAGATTTATTGACAAGCAGAAGATGCTCATCCTGATATATAATATCTATCGGAATATTTTCAGGAAGTGCCTTTGGCAAAACAGGAAGTGGGAAAATTACCTTGATTTTTTCTCCCGGAGATATCTGATGACTCGGTTTTGAGGGCTTTTCATCAACAAATACATTTTCCTCATCAATCAAACGCTTAATTTGCGAGCGGGAAACTCCTTTTATCAGGTGGGTTAAATATATGTCAAGACGTTCCTTTCGTTTATCATTTTGTACTATAAATTCATATTCTTTAAATTTTTCATACATTTAATATTATAAAATGATTAAACAAAATTACCTCTTACCATCAGTTCCATCAATATTCTTCTTTATCTCCAAAAAATCTTTATCAAAATAAAATATGAATAATAAAAAAATCATTCCAATAGTAATAGCCATATCTGCCACGTTAAAAATCGGCCATCGGTACAGTTCGAATTTCGGTGTATTAAAAAAGAAAATATCAAATGACGGAATTGAAATATCGGGAATATCAACATCAATAAAATCAACAACTCTATTATATATTATTCTATCAATCAGATTCCCCAGCGCACCACCAAGAATCAGCGAAAACGAAAATCTGTAAACAAATCTTTTTTCTTTAATTTTATATAAGTAATAAAATATAAAAACAGTTAAAATAATTGATAATATTGTAAAAAACGTAATAAAGCCTATTTTTATCCCAAAAGCCATTCCTTCATTTTCAATATAGGTAAAACAAACAGTATTACCTATGACTTTCACCGATTCTCCTATAGTAAAATTTCTCTTTATTATAATCTTGGTAATCTGGTCGAGAAAAAATACAATTATGGGAATGGCTAATATTTTTATTTTTTTAATATTATCCACTTCTTTTCTTGCACGCTACACATTGAGTAGTAATGGGGACTGCTTTTAACCTCTCCTCCGATATAAGATTTCCACATTTTGCGCAAATACCATATTTATCAGCATCAATTCTTCTCAAAGCCTCATTCAAATGATTAAGATACTGCCCTTCACGAGACGCAAACAAAAATGCTTTCTCTCTTTCCATTGAATCGGTTCCCTGGTCAGCCATATGAAAAGAATATGAAGAATGGTCGCCAGATGCTTCCTTAACTGTAGAATTCATTGCAGTATCCCGAAGATAGTCAATCTCTTTTATAAGATCCTCGCGTTTCCGCTCTATCAGATTCCTGAAAAACTTGAGTTCTTTTTTTGTGTATTTCTTTTTTGTCCTGCCCATCAGGTCACTCCTCCATCAGCTTTTTTTATAATATGTAACATTCTTATAAAAATAAAGATATAAAAAACTAAACCTTATTTATATTTACCCAAATTTCCTCATCACTGATTTTTATTTTGTTTTCAGTTTTTTTCTCTCCATTAAATATCAAATCTTCTGCAAGTATCTCCTTTTTGATATAATCTTTATGCTCGTTTATTGCTTCTTTCATTTCTTCAGAAACAGTGCATTGCACAATAATTCTGTCTAAAACATCGAATTGCGATTCTTTTCTTATATTTTGAATATGTCTTATAAATTCACGGGCAATTCCCTCCTGAATCAATGACTTTGAAAGTTTAGTATTCAGCGCAACTATATATTCATCTTCCTCCAAAACCGCAAGATTTTCCAGAGAATTCGACTCAATTTGAAATTCATCCGAATGAAGAATGACATCCTGACCGTTATGTTTTATATTTTTAATTTTTATTCCCGAACCGTCTTTTATTTTTTGCTCGATTTCATCCATAGACATATTATTAACATACTGCTCTATTTGTTTAACCTTACCACCATATTGGGGTCCGAGAACATTATATTTTAATTTTATATTATGTGCAACAAGCTGAGAATCATCATATATTTGAGTGAGTTTTTTCACATTAAGCTCTTCGAGTATTATATTTTTTGAACGTTTTAAAAATAATTTTTCTTTTTCCTCTTTTGTTTTAATAAAAATTTCAGGTAACGGCTGTCTGACCTTAATTTGTACCTTATTTCTTATCCCTCTCCCCATCTCAACAATCTTTTTAACAGTATCAATCTCATCGGTTATACCCTCTTTTAAAAAGTACGGGTCAGGTTCGGGAAATTCACACAAATGAACCGATTCCGGTTCATCAGGATTTATATTCGCAATAAGATTTTGATAAATCTCTTCGGACAAGAACGGTAAAATAGGAGCAATTACCTTAATTAATGTTACAAGACAGTTGTAAAGAGTATAATAAGCAGAGAGTTTATCTTCGTCACTCTCGCTCTTCCAAAATCTTCTCCGGCTTCTTCTAACATACCAGTTCGACAGATTATCCAGAAATTCTTCGACTTTCTTGGTAACATCCGCAACATTATAGTTATCCATTTCCCTACGGGCAACATCAACCAACTGATTCAACTTGGCAAGCACCCATATATCAATCGAAGTGAGCTGCTTGTTTTCTATCTTGATTTTTGTTGGGTCAAGCTTATCAATATTAGCATACATCACGAAGAATGAATACGTATTCCATAAAGTCAAAAACCTTCGCCGTACTGCATCCGCAACTCCATATCCAAACCTCAGGTTTGTTACAATATTCTGAGAAGTATATATCCACCGCATTACATCAGCACCCATTTTTTCCACAGCATCAGAGAACCAGATTGCATTACCCAAAGACTTATGCATTGGGATTCCCTTCTCATCATACGCCTTCTCATAAATCAGTACTGCCCTATATGGTGACGTATCTTCAAGCGTAACACCCATAAAAAGAGTTGAGTAAAACCAGAGCCTTATCTGCTCACGCATCTCGGTTATAAAATCCGCCGGAAACCATTTTTTCCAATATTCTCTGTCTTCAAGATAATTCAGTGTTGAAAATGGAATAATTCCCGCATCAAGCCAGCAGTCTCCAACCTCATTAATTCTTTTAACTACTTTTCCACACTTACCGCATTTTATTTTAACATTGTCAATCCAAGGCTTGTGAAGTTCCTCAAGCTGCTCTATACCCTCAACCGCACGTTCTTCAAGTTCTCTCCGGGAACCTATCACATTTATTTCACCGCATTCACATATATAAAATGGAAGTGGGAGCCCCCAGTATCTTTTTCTGGAAATGCACCAGTCCTGCATATTATTAAGCCAGTCTTCCATTCTTCTTTGACCATATTCAGGATGCCAGATGACCTCCTTATTACTCCTTATCATCCTTTTTCTGATTTCATCACAGGAAACAAACCATTCACTGGTAAGGGTAAAAACAAGTTCTTCTTTACATCTCCAACAAACAGGATATCTATGCGAATAATCTTCAAGTTTATAAAGAAATCCCTTCTTTTTCAAATGCTCAAACACCAATTCGGCCACTTCCGTAACCATTTTTCCTGTCAGTATCCCGAACCCTTCTTTAAAAATCCCATTTTCATCAAAAGGAATAATCACATCAAGATTATGAAGTTTGCTCAACTCAAAGTCCTCTTCGCCGCAGCCCGGAGCTATATGAACTACTCCGGTACCCTCCTCTTCGCCTACCTCTTCCCACGGGATTATTTTATGTTCGACGTCCTTCTGAACTTCAAAATCATCCACAGGGCATATATATTTAAGCCCCACAAGATTTTTGCCCTTAACGGAATCAACAACCTCATAATCTCCAAGTAACATTGAAAGTGTTCCGGTAGAGAGGTAATAATATTCCCGATTTTGTTTTACCTTAATATATGAGAGGTTCGGATGAACTGCAAGCGCTGTATTTGATGAAAGTGTCCATGGTGTTGTAGTCCACACCATCATATACTCATTCTTACGTCCAATAATCGGCAGTTTAATAAACACAGATGTATGAACCGTCTCTTTATATGAATCAACAAGTTCGTGTTGGGAAAGTGAAGTACCGCATCTTACACACCAGGGCATTAATCTGTCGCCTCTGTAAAGCCACCCGTTTTCATAACACTTCTTTAAAAAGTACCATATATATTCAATGTTCGTATCTGACATCGTATAATAGGAATTCTCCCAGTCCATCCACTGTCCAAGTCTTATGGACTGCTCGCTGATAATCCTCGAATATTTTTCCACTCTTTCGCGGCACTTTCTTGAAAACTTGTCAATACCGTATTCTTCTATTTCTCTTTTCGAATTTAGTCCAAGGTCTTTTTCTACTTCAACCTCAACCCATAATCCCTGACAGTCAAATCCATTCTGGTACCTCTGAGCAAAACCTTTCATTGCCTTATATCTCAGATACACATCTTTGTAAGTTCTGCCCCAGGCATGATGCACACCCATCGGATTATTAGCTGTTATGGGACCGTCAAAAAATGAATCCCTTTTATTATTCTTATTCTTTTCAACCAGTTTCTTAAAAATTTGATTCTTTTCCCAGAAATCGAGAATCTCTTTTTCGCTTTCTATAAAATCTGGTTTTGTATCAACTCTCTTAAACATAAAAAACTATCTTTTAATTGTTTTATAATCCCCGGATTTATCAGGGATTAATGATATTATTAATTCAAACAAATCTCCTTAATCTCTAACTTCAGTTAGAGGTAAAAATAAACACCGTAAAACTCAAACCGTTTCACCGGTTTTCACCAGCATAGAACGCGGCACTAACAGCACTCCACAATTCGTTTCATAAGTTTTGTCAGAAGCGGTTCAGCTTCTGCCGCGGTTTTAATAATTTTGTCTATATCCACTGGTTTCAATGCGTCCGGGAAACACTCATCAGTTATAACAGAAAGTCCTAATACCTTCATACCCATATGTACCGCTACAATATCCTCCGGAACGGTGGACATTCCAATGGCATCCGCTCCGATAATTCGAAGGAATCTATATTCGGCAGCGGTCTCAAGACTCGGACCGGTCATTGCCGCATAGACTCCTTTCTTAAGCATTATCTTCTCTTCAAGTGCAACCTTTTCTGCAATCTCGATTAACTCACGGCTGTACGGCTCGGACATATCAGGAAATCTTGGTCCTATCTTATTGTCATTTTGTCCAATCAAAGGATTATCGCAAAGCAGATTTATATGGTCATTTATGAGCATAATATCGCCGGCTGAAAAATCCTGATTCAACCCACCGGCAGCATTTGAAATCATAAGCACATTACACCCCAAAAATTTTATAACACGAATCGGAAAGGTTATTTGCTTTATCGTATAACCTTCATAATAATGAAATCTGCCCTCCATTGCCGCAACCTTTTTGCCTGAAAGCGTACCCATTATGAATCTGCCTGCATGCGTTTCTACTGTAGATTCCGGAAATCCGGGAATTTCATCATATGGAATAACCGCCTCCGCTTCTATTTCTTTTGCGAGCCCACCCAGACCCGTACCTAAAACAATTCCAATCTGCGGTTCCAAATTACACCTTTCCCTGATTACAGAAACCGCCTTTTCAATCTCATCTCTAAGTGACATCTTTCCCACCTCTATTGTCCTGAACCGAGTCATCCTTTTTGTCTTTTTCACTTTTTTTCTCTTTATTCATTTCCTCATCTTCAATATCGAGCATCATCTTTTCAATCAGATTTTCATCGCCATTAGTCTCTTTATGTCCCTTACTACCAACCACCTCAAACAAAGAATCTTCTTCTGTACCTTCAACCTTTTTCGCTTTTTCAATATCATTTGCAGGTTTAGATTGCTTGTTAATATTTTGCTTTTGAACGTTTGGCTTTTCCGGTTGTACTAACTTTTCATTTATCATATTAACGTTTCTTCCCACCCCTTTTTTAAATTCCTCTACTTCCTGGTCATCCAGCTCAAGAATTTTTATCAACTCAATTTGAGAATTGAGAATATGCTTCAATCTTATTGCAAAAGATTCTTTTTGAGCTTTAAGCAGCATAATTTCATTTTTAAGCTTTGCGAGTTCTCTTCTTGAATATTCAACGATTTTATTAGCATTCAGTTCTGCCTCCTTTATTATCAGTTCGGCTTCCTTTTTTGAATCTTCCTTTGACTTATCCATAGAATTCTGGGCATCCATCAGTGTTTTTTGGAGGGTTTTTTCAATCTCCTGATATTCTTTTAATTTCCCCTCAAGCTGTTTAATCTTCGA
>JAUVVT010000058.1 GCA_030604505.1 bacterium
ATATATGAAAATATATTCAACTGCTTTGAAAAATCAAAAATAATTGGAATAGAGTTATTCGAAAAATTTTGTGGTAAATAATCCTGTCAGGTAAATTATATAAACCTGACTTTTTTTATTTTGAAACTTTTTAATTTCAAATTACGTTTGTATAAAATATATCAAGGATAATAACCAAGAGTGGCTGTCGAACGGGAAAAAATCGGAATATTTCTTGACAGAGATGGAACAATCTCTGAAGAAATAGATTACATTGACAATGTTGAAAAGTTTTCATTATACAGTTTTTCTCCAAAAGCAATTAAAAAACTAAATGATTTAGGGATAAAAGTTATTATTGTAACAAATCAGGCGGGTATCGCAAAAGGACTGTATACTGAAAAAACTTTACATTCTATTCACAAGAAGATGATAGAACAGTTAGAGAAAGAAGGTGCCCATATTGATGATATATATTATTGCCCGCATCATTCTGATGGAAAAATTGATGCATATAGTATAGATTGTGAATGCAGAAAACCAAAAAGCGGAATGATTTTGCAGGCTTCAAAAAAGTTTAATTTTAATCTTAAACATTCATTTGCCGTAGGTGATAAAATAAGAGATATTAAAGCAGGCAGCAGATTGGGAACCAGATCTATACTGGTCTTAACCGGACACGGTAAAGATTCGTTGAAAAAAATTAATAAAAACAAATCAGAAAAACCGGAGTTCATTGCAGAAAATCTATTAGAAGCATCCGAGATAATCTGCAGGGAAATTATGGGAAAATAAGTTTTTCAAAAAGAAAAATAGTTCGTTAATCAAATTTGATAAAATTTAGTTGATTTAAATTAAAATAATAGTTATTTTTAATGCTAAAATGAAAAATTATATATTAAAATTAATATTAATATTTCCGCTTATTATATATTGTTCGGATAATAAAAACATTATTGGGAACGAATTCCCTTTTAGAAAAATCAGCGATATGGTATTCTCTAAAACTATTTCCCCGACAAAAACTGAAAACATTAAAATATCAAAGAATTTTGGTGAAAATAAGGTTTTATTACTTGGCAGAGAAGATGCCTATAAAGCATCTATATATATTAAATTTCATGTCGAAATGGATTTAAAAATTATCAAAGAAGCCAAAATGTTCTTAAATAATCATTCTGCTTCTACTGATGTTTCGGAAGAATTTGAGGCACTGATTTATGAAATTACTTCCGACTGGAATGAAAGTGATATACAGGATATTCAAGTCGATCCGACGGCAATTAATTCGTTTATAGTAAATTCTACAAAAATTGAACTTGATTCTATAATTATTCCTCCCGGCTTGGTACAAAAATGGTATAATGATTCCACTTCTAATAAAGGAATGATGATAAGCTTTCAGAATGCTAATTTTGTAAAAAGATATTTTTCAAGAGAAAATCTATATGAATATCCTTATATGGAAGTAAAAGGTGAAACCGATTCAAAAGAAGAAACGACAATAAAAGTATATCCCAGAATAGATACATATCGCATTGTAAGTGATGTTCATCCCGAACAGAGTGAATTAGTAATTGATGATTTAAGTATATACCGTGCGGCAATAAGATTTGACAGCATCAATATCCCTGAGAATGCAACGATCAATATGGCGCTTCTGGAATTGGAGATGAATCCTGAAAAATCATATCTGCTCGGAGAAGACAGAGACCAGCTTTTAGGTTTGAAAATTACCTCGTCCTCATGGTCTCCTGATGAGATTGAGTTTGACAATGAATTTGCAAGAGGCCAGCAGCTTTCAGAATTTATGGAAAATAACAAAGTCGAAATAAATATTTCAAATATTGTTCAGGAGTGGGTTTCTAAAATAAGTGAAAATTACGGACTGATAATAGTTTCATATAATGAAAGTATTAATACCGGAAGATATGTATTTAATTTAAATGATAATAATCAACAGGAACTTATTAAACTAAAAATTGATTATACTGTAATAAACCCTGAACAAACTTTTTAATATTGCATTATAACTTTCTATACAAAAATGAAAATCAATTTAAAATTTTTACTTTCTAATATTATTCTTTTTACTGTTGGATTTACACCGATTTATTCGCAGTCGGTGTTTTCAACAATAGGATTTGGAGAAATACGATATTTTCTCAACTCCCGCTCCGCGGGAATGGGACATTTAGGTCTTGCAGTTGCTGATGATTTATCTTATAATAGATTAAATCCGGCAGCTTCCGCAGAAATGAAGGATACCTCATTTGATGCTGGTTATATCTTTGAAGGGATAAAAATCTCTCAGAAAAATAACAACCTCTCTGCAAGTTTATCAAGATTTAATGGTGCCTCACTTTCAATTAAAATAAAGGATGGTTTGGTAATTACCGGCGGTCTCTTCCCGTACAGTGAGTACGAGTTCGAATTTTTCTCAAGAATCGGAGACGATAATTTCTCGACCGGATTATTAGGAAACGGGGGTTTATCATCCGCAACTGCCGGCATCGGATTCAGGTTATCAGAAAAACTCTCACTGGGATTCTCATATAATAGAATCTTTGGAAGACTTGAAGAACAAACATTAATAGACTTTGATGACCCGGACTATATCGATACAAAAGACAATATTGATAAAATTCTTCACGGAAATTGTTTTAATTTCGGATTAACATATAAAATTAATGAAAAACTAAAAACAGGCGGCTTTTTTTCTACAGGATCCAAACTTGGCGGAAGAATCGAATTCAAGCATGTATATGAAAAAACAATCGAATCTCCAGAAATAAATGCAAATATGCCCTTTTCAGTTGGATTCGGAGGAATATATACGTTAAATCCAAAAACAATCTTAGGGGCTGATTTATTAATATTCAAAGGCAGTCAATACAAGTACAATGACCAAAATGTTAACTTTGTAAAGGATGCCTATAGAATATCTGTTGGAACAGAGATTACACCTTCAACCAGAGTATTTGATGATTATTTGAAAAAAATAAGCTATAGATTTGGATTTTTTACTAATTCCCTGTATCTAAAAGATATTGACAATTCATCTATAAGAGAATATTTTATAACAGGAGGATTAGGCTTACCTTTTAACCGTGACAGATCCCGGATAGATCTATCGCTTGAAGTAGGTATGCGCGGCTCAAGTGACAATGACCTCGCATCAGAAAAAATTATAAGATTGACTGCAGGATTTAGTTCCAGCGAAACCTGGTTTTTTCGGGGAAAAGAATGAAAAATTTAAAATGGTTATTACGAATCCCAGCACCGATTTAAAACGGAGGCAATAAGATATTGAATCCTCGGAAAAAAGGTATTTCTTATCTGAAGCGGTTATTGTGTCTCGGAGGAATATTAATAATATATTTTAATTGCGGTTCGTCTACCAAAAAGGTAGTAAAAACAGAAGAAACTCCTGTTTTATCAAAAGCCGCACGGGATTCTGCTGATGTTAAGAAAAGAAAACGTCTAATTGATGTGGAATTTAACTTTGCTTATGCATATTTTGTTCATAAAGATTTTAAAGAAGCTGTACCGCATTATTGGAAAGCAATTAATAATGATAAAGAGCTGAGATATCCCGGAATGTACCACCAGCTTGGTCAATGTTATATTGAACTAGAAGAAGCTGACAGCGCTCTGATAGTTTATGAAATGGGTATTGAAAGAGTGCCTGATAACGTTTATATACATGAACGATTAACGTGGCTGTATGAAGCTAAATATGAATTTGAAAAAGCTATTGGGGCAACACTGAGGGTTATAGAACTCGGAGGGGACGAAAACTATTATCTTGTGAAGTTAAAGAACCTTTACCTTCGGAATAACCAAATCAGTGAAGCTATCAATGTATATGATAAATTGATAGAATTAGACCCTGAAAATAAAGAACTCCAGGACCAGAAAACTAATCTGATAAAACTGAGTGGTGGTTCGGTCATAGATGAATATAAAAAACTGCACGAAAAATACCCGAATGACAAAAAGTATATTGAAGCTCTATTAATAGAATTTAGCAGGGAAAATGACGATGCTAATGTACTTTCGATGGCGGATAAGCTCTTGGCATTGGAACCGAACAATATTTTAGCTCTGGATAAAAAATCAGATGCTTATGCCAATCTCCAAAAATGGAAAGATAGGATTGATGTATTGAATCGGAAGCTTGAGATAGCAGGCAATAATGCTGAAGTATTAACGAATATTTCAGAGTCATATAATAATTTAAAAGATTATAAAACAGCGAAGAGTTATGCCGGTAGAGCACTTAAAGTAGATAACAATTATGGAATGGCATATATCAGGATAGGAGAGGCTTATGAATATTGTGTTGAAGATGTTGTTTCAAAGAAAGGCGGTTTTGCCGAAATTAAATTTGATGATAAATTGATTTATGAACTTGCATTCGGACAATATGAGAAAGCATTAAATTCTGTCGATTCGGCAGGAATTGCCAGCAGAAAGATGAACGCAATAAAAAGCCTCCTGCCGACAAAAGAAGATAGATTTATGAATCCCGATAAAAAGAAAGCTGAAAATCCAGCATATCAATGGATGTATTAATAAATTTTATATATATAAACATTTTTTAAAATAGGAGGATAATTGAAGATGTCCGGCAATAAAAGTATAAAAGAATTACCCTACAGATTGGGCTTGCTGGGTGTTTCGATATTGTTCATTATTAGTGCTTATTACGGTTGTGGGGCTTCAACTCAAGAAGTAGCAAAAACAGAAAAAAAAGAAACTATTAGCCAGGCAACAAAAGATTCCATAAGAAAGCGGCAAGTTGATATTGATTTCAATACCGCTTACTTTGAGTATTATTCCCATAAGCGATATAAGGAAGCAGTTCCATTTTACTGGAAAGCAATTAATAATGATAAAGAAGTGAGATATACGGGAATGTTTCAGCAGCTTGGACAGTGTTATATTGAAATGGAAGAACCCGACAGTGCTCAGCTCGTTTATGAAGCGGGATTTAAGCTCAAAACTGATGACAGATATATGCACGAAAAATTACAGTGGATTTATGAAGCGAAGCTGGAAATCGATAAAGCCATTGAAGAAGCAAATATAATTATCGAGCTTGGCGGAGATGAAGATGTATATCTTATGAAGCTGAAAAACCTTTATGTTCGAAACGACCAGATTGATGAAGCTATTGAAACCTATGATAAATTGATAGCGAAAGACCCCGATAATAAAGAACTTCAGGACCAGAAAACAAACCTGATAAAATTAAGCGGCGGTTCAGTCATTGATGAGTATAAAAAACTCCATGAGCAGTATCCGGAAGATAAAAAATATATCGAAGCTCTATTAGTGGAATACAGCAGAGACAATGATGACGCTAACACACTTATGATGGCAGATAAGCTTTTGGCATTAGAACCGGAAAATGTTTTAGCTCTGGATAAAAAGGCAGATTCTTATGCCAATCTTCAAAAATGGAGAGAAAGAATAGATGTAATGAAGCGGAAGCTTGAGATAACGGGGAACAATGCTGCGATATTAACGGATATTGCAGAATCATATAATTATTTAAAGAATTATAGGACAGCAAGAACTTATGCCAATAGAGCGCTTAAAGTAGATAGCAATTATGGAATGGCATATATTAGGATAGGAGAGGCTTATGAATATTGTGTTGAGGACGTAGTCTCAAAAAAAGGCGGTTTTTTAAAGATGACGTTTGACGATAAATTGATATATGAGGTTGCTTACAATCAGTATCGGAGAGCATCAAAGTATCCTGATTCAGCAGAAATGGCAGCCATAAGAATGAACGCAGTAAGACCGCTGATGCCTACAAAAGAAGATAAATTTATGAATCCCGACAAAAAGAAAGCAACTAATCCGGCATATCGATGGATTTATTGATAGATTAATATGACAGAAACACAAAGAGACAAAGATAAAAATTTAATGTTAATCGCATAGAAACCGTCTGTTATTGGATTCCAAAAATTTCTGTTTCTTTGTGCCTCTGTGTCTTTGTCTTTATTCATAACTCTCCGCAGTCAAAAAGAATTTAAGGTATAAAAATGAAGCTCTCAATAGGAAATGACCATAGAGGCTATAATTTAAAAAAGAAAATAATAAAATATTTAGAAGAGAATAATCTTGAATACGTCGACTTTGGTAGCGATTCAGAAAATTCAGCAGACTATCCCGATTACGGTTTTAAGGTTGCAAAATCTGTTTCGTCCGGTGAGTCAGAAATAGGCATATTGGTTTGCGGCAGCGGAATAGGAATGTCAATGGTCGCCAATAAAGTCAAAGGAATTAGAGCTGCACTTTGTTATACCAAAGAGCACGGAAGATTGGCTAAAGAACATAATAATGCCAATATTCTTATTTTAAGCGAAGAAACCACTCCGGAAACAACTGTGGAAATAATTGAAGCATGGCTAAACACAAAGTTTAATTCTGATGAACGGTATAGAAGAAGAGTTAGAAAAATTCACGATTTAACAGGTTTATAAAAATGGATAAACTATTAAAAGATTCCGACCTTGAAATTTACGATGCAATTATAAAAGAAACAGAAAGACAAAATAATAAACTTGAACTAATTGCCTCAGAAAACTTTGTCAGCAGGGCTGTGCTCGAAGCTGCCGGCTCCGTTATGACAAATAAATATGCCGAAGGATATCCCGGTAAAAGATATTATGGTGGATGTGAATTCGTTGACATTGCAGAAGAACTTGCACGGGAAAGAGCAAAAAAACTCTTTAAATGTGCATATGCAAATGTGCAGCCCCATTCCGGTTCTCAGGCAAATATGGCAGCCTATTTTTCTGTAATCAAACCGGGTGATAAAATTCTCGGTATGGATTTGTCACACGGCGGGCATCTTACGCACGGAAGCCCTGTTAATTTCTCCGGAAGGCTTTTTGACGTAAGCTTTTATGGAGTGAGAGAAGATGACGGTATTGTCGATTACGACAATGTTCAAAAAATCGCTGAGAGCGTTAAGCCAAACATAATCATAGCCGGATTCAGCGCATATCCCAGAAAACTTGATTTTAAAAAATTTGGAGAAATTGCAAACTCTGTCGGGGCATACCTTGTAACTGATATAGCACATGTTGCAGGTCTTGTCGCAACTGAACTATATCCTGACCCATTACCATACAGTGATATTGTTACTACCACAACACATAAAACACTTCGGGGACCAAGAGGCGGAATGATACTCCTCAATGAAGAAAAAGCCGAAATGGAGATAATTGATACACGCACAGAGAAAAAAAGAAAGCTAAGAAGAGCCATAGATAGTCTGGTTTTCCCAGGAATGCAGGGCGGTCCTTTAATGCATATTATAGCTGCTAAAGCAGTGGCGTTTGGGGAAGATTTAAAGCCGGAATTTAAGGTCTATTGCGAACAAATAATTAAAAATGCAAAAATTCTTGCTGATACCCTCTTGGAATTCGGATACAATCTTGTTTCAGGTGGAACCGATAATCATCTTCTTTTGGTAGACCTTTCCAATAAAAATATTACAGGTCTTACCGCAGAAACTGCACTCGAAAAAGCCGGCGTTACTGTTAATAAAAATATGGTGCCTTTTGACAAACAGTCTCCTATGGTAACAAGCGGAATAAGAATAGGAACTCCCGCATTAACTACAAGAGGTTTTAAAGAAGAAGAGATGAAGCTGGTCGGAGAATTTATACACCAAATTTTGCAAAATCCCGAAAACGAGGTTACAATAAATGAAGTAAGACAAAAAGTCAGAGAGTTTTGTATGAATTTTCCGATTTATGATTTCGTCTGATTTTTTTATTTCTTTTAAAATAGAGAATAATATGAAATGTCCATTTTGTGGTAATATCGAGGATAAGGTAATAGATTCAAGACACCCAAAATCTGGAATTTTTATCAGAAGAAGAAGGGAATGCGCGAATTGTAAAAAAAGATATCCAACCTATGAATACATTGAATATATATCTCTTATGCTAATAAAGGCAGATGGAAGAAGAGAGCC
>JAUVVT010000268.1 GCA_030604505.1 bacterium
CGATAAATATCTGGATAACGGGAAAATACTTTGACCTGGCTAAGTTTCTTGAGAGTTTTGACAGTTTCCCTTTTTTACTTAAGGGAGGCTCTTTAACAATATAGGGGGATGATGAAAATTATCCGAATCTGGATATCTATCTTATAGTTTATACTTATTTATATAATCAAGATTAAGTATCAAAATAAGAAAAAATTATGGGTAATTTAAACACCAGACAGAAGATATTATTAGTTTTGTTAGTTATTGTTGTATTTCTTTATATTTATGTGACTTTTGTTCCGGATGCTCCTATTCCTGAAGGGGTACCGCCCGGTTCAGATTTTGGAAAACCTTCGGGTCAGGCGAATATTGAAAAACCCGCCAGTCAAGATGTTACTGCTAAAAAAAATGTACAGACATCAGCAGTACCCCAAAAAAGCGTGCGATTAAAGAAATATGATGGCGATTGGGGTAATAGAGACCCGTTTTTCAGAAAGGTGCAGAGTGTAGTAAAAAGAGAGATTCCTGAAGAGATATTAAATATTGTTTTGCACGGAGTACAAAAAGTCAAAGGAGAAATAATTGCCGTTATTAATAATGAGATTTATAGGGAAGGCAGTGTTATTGAAGGGAAAGAAATAATAAGAATTGAGAAGGATTATGTGGTTTTAAGGGATGAAAATAAAGAGTATGTTTTAAAAGTAGGGAGTGAAAAATGAAGAAATATATTTTTATGTTTTTATTTATTCAATCCTTTTTAATGATGTTTATCTTTGCAGAGGAAAGGATCAATTCCGTTAGAGATATTGATGTGAGAATTGAAGATGAAAATATAATTATAAGGGTTAAAATGGATTTTAGTCCGACTTACAAATATTTTTCATTAGAGTCAGGTGAATTTCCTTTTAAAGTGGCAGTAGATATTAAAGATGCAAAGTTAGCAACTTTAAACAGGATCAGTGTGAACAAAGAGCCTGTGAAACAAATTCGCTTAAGCCAATGGTATACAAATCCCGATATTGTTCGGTTTGTAATTGATTTTACTGAAAAGGTTGATTATGAAATTGAATCTTCTGAAGATTATATTACGGTAATAGTTCCTTATAAACACAAAATAGAAAAGGAAACAAAAAGTTTAGATGTATCAAATGAATCCAGAATGGTTCAAAAGCCTTCAAAAGATATTGTTGAATTAGAATCAACAGAACAAGAGATGAAAACTGAACAGGATGATACTGATAAACCGGAGCACTCTGAAGCGGAAACGGTTAAAGAATTGATTATTACAGAGGATATGGCTGAACAGAGAATTGAAATGATGAATTATAAGAATATTTCAATTATTGATCTTTTAAGGGTTTTTAGCGAATTATATACTGTCAATATTGTCATATCAAAAGAAGTATTAGAGGAAGACCTGATAACAGTGAGGCTTCAGGATGTACCGCTTAAAGGGGCTTTAGAGGCAATTCTTACTGCAAATGGGTATAATTACGTAAGAAAAAACGATATAATTCTTGTCAAGAATAGAGAAACTGAACTTATAGAAGACCTTGAGACGGAGATTTTTCACCTTAATTATATAAATGCGGGTGATATAATTGAGAATTTAAGAAATATTATCACTGCTGACCGTGGAAATGTTGAGATGTTTGTAAAATCTCCTGTAGGTGAAGTAGGAGTGGCACTGCCAGCAATGGCTGGAGGAATAAGTGGTGGAGCGGCGGCTGTGCCGCCAGCTGCCGGAGCTGCTGTAAGCAGGTCTGATGTTCTAATTGTAACCGACTATCCTGAAATAATAGAAAAGATAAAAAAAATTATTAAAGAGGTTGATGTGGCTCCTAAGCAGGTAAGAATAGAAGTGAAACTGATTGAAACTAAACTTGATGACAGGGATAAGATGGGAATAAACTGGACAGCTACGGCTGAAGTAGTGGGAAAGGGTGGGATACCGAGTGGTGCGAGACAACAGGGGGGTGGAGCTGGGGGAACGGGAGAAGAAGCTACGACTGAAGGTGAACCCGGCATGCAAATTCCAGGAAAACCTTTGTTCGTAAATAAGTTTCATTTTGGAACTTTATCTTTTTCTCAGATGAGAGCACTTTTAGAAATGCTTGAACAGAAAGGGAATTCGAAGCTTCTTAATCAACCGAGTATTTCTGTGCTTGATAATCAACAAGCAGATATTGCCGTGGGAACAATAATTCCAATAGAAGTTTATCAGCCGCTTATGGGAGCGGGTGGAGCAGGAGGAGGAGGGCAGCAGCAACAGGGAATGATTGGAGGGACAACTGTTCAGCAGCAGTTTGTTAGTATTGCACTTACAGTGATTCCGCATGTAAATCTCGATAGATATATTACTCTGTGGATAAAACCTAATATAAGTGAAATTACCGGTTATACGGGCAAATATAACGACCTTCCTATAACTTCAACGAGAACTGCGAACAGTACGGTTAGAGTAAAAGACGGAGATACTGTTATTATAGGAGGATTGATTAAAGAGGATAAAATCAAAACTACAAGAAGAGTAAAGTTTTTGTCTGATATTCCTTTATTTGGGAATCTTTTTATTTATAATTCAATAGAAACCACGAAGAGTGAATTGATAATCTTGATTACTCCTTATATTATCAGAGATGAAGATTTTGCAATTGAAAGTTCAACGAATGGTGATTAGTTATTATTGTATTTTCTAAAATATTAAATTTGAATATAACTGACAACCTAAAATAATTAATGGAGGCGAAGTAGTATATGGATATTAATAATTTATTAAGACATGCTGCAAAAGTCGGTGCTTCGGACCTGCACTTATCTGCAGGATTCCCTCCTTTACTGAGGATAGACGGCATTTTAAAGAAAACCGATGCTCCTGTTTTATCCGGTAGGGATGTGAATAAGATGCTCGCGAGTATATTAAATGGTGAGCAGGAGATATATCTTAATGAAAATAAGGAGATTGATTTTGCTTATGAAATACCAAGCGTAGGCAGATTCAGAACGAATGTTTTTTTACAGTTTAGAGGTAAAGCGGCAGCTTTCAGGATTATACCTTCAAAGATTATGACACTTGAAGATATATGTGCAAATGATGGTGTTTATCAATTGGCGAGAATGAAAAGAGGGCTTATTCTTGTAACAGGACCGACAGGTTCAGGGAAGTCTACAACACTTGCTGCTGTTATAGATTTGATTAATCACGAAAGGAAAGAACATATTTTAACCATTGAGGACCCTATTGAATATGTTCATAAGGGTATAAATTGCCTTATAAATCAGCGTGAAATAGGAGAACATTCTAATTCATTTGCGATAGCTTTGCGGAGCGCCTTGAGGGAGGACCCCGATGTTATTTTGGTAGGGGAGATGAGGGATCTGGAGACTATTGCACTTGCGGTTACTGCTGCTGAAACAGGTCATTTGGTTTTAGGTACGCTGCATACTTCAAGTGCTCCGGAAACTATGGACAGGGTGATTGATGTTTTTCCGGGTGACCAGCAGAACCAGATTAGGTCTGTATTTGCAAATAGTATTGCAGGAGTTATTGCACAAAAGCTGATTCCAAAAAAGGGAGCAAAAGGCAGGATTGCCGTAATGGAGGTTATGATTGCAACTCCGGCAGTAAGAAATTTAATCAGAGAAAGAAAGACACATCAGATGAATACTGCCATTCAGACAAGCGTGGATATCGGAATGCAGACAATGGATCAATCTTTAATGAATCTGCTTAATGAAGGGCAGGTCGAGCTTGAAGTTGCTAAGGAATATGCATTGGAAAAGAAACCCTTTGAAGCGTGGAAAGGAAGTACAAGAAATATTCTGCATACAAGTGCGGAATTATGATAGCTATGATTTCTATTAACACAAAAGATTTTGAATATAGGCTGTCTCAGATGTGCAATTTTTATATAAAATATAAATTTATAAAGATTTTATCCGTAAAGTATTTTTAATATGGTTGGATAAGATTTTGATGTCTACAGAAAAAATTTTCGAAAAAATCACTTATCAGAGTCTCTTTTTATTTTGGTTCGTATTTCTGATTTATGGTATATTTTGTACGGAAAAGGGGAGTATAAACCCTATTGACCCAATACAAAAAAAGATGTTATTTTTCTCCTCATTTTCAATTTCAGATAGAGAATTCAATATTGGTGAAAAAGTTGAAATCCAAGTATCACTTACTAATGGGAAAGGTGAAAAAGTTGTTGGTCAGAAGGTGATGTTTTTTTCAAGCTCTGTCATAGGATCACATATTACCGAATATGGATATACAGATACTTCCGGAATTGTAGCTGCCCAATATACTACAGGTAAAAATTCAGGGATAGATACAATCATAGCCAGGGTTAATGATGA
>JAUVVT010000442.1 GCA_030604505.1 bacterium
CACATTCTGTTCCATTAGCGATAACAGTATCGGCATTTCTCTCAAGTTTAATATGAGCAGGGAATCCCGAACCGCCTGCACCAACAACACCTGCTTCTTTTATTTTTTTAATCTGTCCCAATTCTTTTAATTTAAAAAACCTGACTTTGATAAAATTTTTTATAATAATTCTACTTTCTTTTAAAAAAGAAAGTAGTAATGAAAATTTACTATTATCACTCATCTCAAAACTTTGAGACGGGCAATAGGAATATTAGCAAATTTATATAATCCTGAAATAGTCTTTTAAAACGCATCTCCTTTCTCTTGTGAAGGATTTTGCTGACGTCAATCCTTCTCCTGTCGGTCCAGCAATAGTATAAGAAGTATAGCCCTCGGCTAAATAACCGAGTCCGGAGAGTGACGAAGCATTTTTTACGAATATTGTTGTCTCAATGGTTTTTGCCATTTTTGACAGGTTGTCAATATTCTTTGAGTGCATAACGGCAGTATGCTTAAAACCGTGCTCACATCTTTTTGCCGTATCTATTGCTTCATCTACATTACCGACTCTTACAAAACCGATAACAGGCATAAGCATTTCCAATTGAACAAAAGGATGCATCTCATCAACTTCAGCAAAAATAAGCCTTATATCATCACTAACATTTATACCAATTTGTTCTAATATATATGAGGCATTTTTACCGATAAATTTTTTATTCGGATATTCTCCATCAACAATGAGGTTTTCTAGTTTTTCAATATCTTCACCCGTTACCTCATAGGAATTATTTTTAATCAATTCAGCCTTTAACTCATCTGCAATAGAATCGACAGCAATAATCTCTTTTTCGAGAACGCATATAATATTATTATCAGTGGAAGCACCGAGCACGATAAACTTTGCAGCCTGTGGTATATCAGCGGTTTCATCAACAACGACAGGAGGATTTCCGGGACCTGCTGCAATAACCTTTTTGCCCGAACTCATCGCTTCTTTTACAACTCCCTCGCCGCCTGTAACAACCAATAGTTTAACTGAACTATGACGCATAAGCTCTTTCGCTGAATCAATGGTAGGATTGACAATAGTACAGAGCAGATTTGGCGGTCCTTCTGCAGAAATAATTGCATCATTCAGAAGTCTTATGGCTTTGGCACAAACGTTTTTACTTCCCGGATGAGGATTGAAAACAGCGGAATTTCCCCCTGCAACGAATCCGATACCATTATTTATCACAGTTTCAACAGGATTTGTAACCGGAGTTATTGATGCAATAACTCCAAAAGGTGCTCTTTCTATAAGTGTCAAGCCATTATCTCCTGAAAAAACGAGCGGTTTTATATCTTCTAATCCTGGTGTTTTTTCGATTGCTATCTGAAGCTTCAACACCTTGTCCTCTGCTCTCCCGAGACCTGTCTCTTTTTCCATATCATCGGCTAAAGAAGTGATATTTTTTCTCAAAACCTCCCGCATAGCAGATATCAGGTTTTCTCTTTTTTCCAGTGAAATAAGACAAAACTGTTCATAGGCTTTTTCGGCAGCAGAAACCGCCTCACTGACCGTATCGAATATTCCCGTCCCGACGGGTTTTTCTGCTGTGCCCCTTTCTTCAGTAAACTGTGCAGCTTTATTCTCCTGTATCTTTTCGACAACACGCTGAACAATTTGCTTAATTTCAATATCACTTATTTCCATCTTTAAATCTCTTACTCTCTTTAAAAAAATAAGCAATCCAAAAGATCCGCCATCGGCGGAAAAAACTTTTACCTAAATTTCCCCTCATTCGAGGGGAAATTTAAAATTAAGTTTTCTTGCTTACTTCTTTTTCAAAAGAAGTAAACTATAGTTTTTTGTATTTTTGTTCACCCTTTACATCTATAGTATCAATAATAGCGATTACAGCGGAGTCAACCGGTTTTCCTTCGGTAAATGACGATTGCCTTGCTGAGCTTCCCTGTGCGACCATTACGACCTCATCAATACCAGCACCTACGATATCAACGGCAATAACGTTTTTACCGGTATAGTTCATGTTTAAATCAAGCTCTTCTACCACATAAAATTTAAAGCCCTCTAATTTTTCATCTTTTCTTGTAGAAACTATTGTACCTGCGATTTTGCCTATTATCATTCTTCACTCCACTCTGTCTTGGATTCTTCTTCTTTTTTTCTGATAATCTCCTGTCTTCCCAAAGGAAGAACCTTGTCAATATTCATATGAGGTCTTGGTATGATGTGGACTGAAATTAATTCACCGGCTTTTTCTGCTGCTTTTGCTCCCGCATCAGTAGCTGCTTTCACTGCGGCAACATCTCCGCGAACAATTGCTGTTACATAACCGCCGCCGATTTTTTCGTAATTTACGAGTTCCACGCGTGCAGCTTTTACCATTGCATCTGATGCTTCCACCATCCCGACAAAACCCTTAGTTTCAATCATTCCAAGGGCGAAAGTATTTTCTTCGAACATTATTCCTCCTGTTTTTTAGATTTTATTTTAGTAATTAATAAAATTATCTCTTCTACAATTCGTGTAATTCGTGGTTATAAAAATAACAAATTCAATCTATATCTTCAGAATCTTCTTCTATAATATAATCAATCGGGTCAACGGGTGTTCCTTTTACCC
>JAUVVT010000105.1 GCA_030604505.1 bacterium
AATATTGCCCGTTCTATCTCCTCTCTGGTGTAAGGAATCTTTATCATATAAGTATTCGCAGAATCAAAAAGCCTCCTAAGATGAGCTTTCAGTCTGAAAATCGCAGGCCCTCTCTCCGTATCATAGCATCTAATCCCTTCAAAAATACTGGTCCCATAATGAATACAATGAGATAAAACATGAATCTTTGCATCCTCCATATTTATTATCTTACCATTCATCCATATCTTTTTTACATCTTTTATAGCCATAAATCACCTCATAATTTTTTATAAAAATTATTACTGAAATCTTATTATTTCAACTTAACCTCTGCTATCCAGTTCATCAATCCCCCGTTATTAATAATCTCCTGTAGAAAAGGCGGAAATGCTTTTATATTATATTCCAGCCCTTTGGTAATATTTTTAATTATTCCCTCCTTAGTAATAACCTCGAGTTCATCACCCTCATCAGTCTCCTCAACCACTTCAGGAGATTCAATTATAGGAAATCCTATATTGATAGCATTTCTAAAAAAAATCCTTGCAAAAGACTTGGCAATAACACAGCTAATTCCGAATCCCTTGATTGAAATAGGAGCATGTTCTCTCGAAGAACCACAGCCAAAGTTATTCCCACCAATCAAAATATCTCCAGCAGACGCCTTATTCACAAATTCCTTATCTGCATCTTCCATAAGATGACTTGCAAGCTCATTAGGATTCGTAGTATTCAAATACCTTGCAGGTATAATAACATCAGTATCAATATTATCCCCGAATTTCCAGCATTTACCTCTTAATACCATCATAAAACTCCTTTTTTAATATCCATTCACAAACTTCACAGACTAATAAAACTATATTTTTTTTCTCTTATATTCCAAACTCTCAGCACCAAAAATAAATAATTTTTTTAATCCGTGTCATCCGTGAAATCCGCGGTTCATATTTTTCTTAAATCTCCTCTGGTGAAGCAATCCCCCCGGCAATCGCCGATGCCGCAGCCACAGCAGGACTTGCAAGATATACCTCAGATTTAGGATGTCCCATTCTTCCTACAAAGTTCCTGTTTGTTGTAGCAACCGCTCTTTCCCCTTCTGCAAGTATCCCCATATGCCCGCCAAGACAAGGCCCACACGTCGGCGTCGAAAAAACAGCATCAGCATTAACAAAAATATCTATCAATCCCTCCTTCAATGCCTGCTTATATATCTCTGGAGTGGAAGGAATAACAATACAGCGTACATTCGGCGAAATTCTGCGTCCTTTTAATATCTCCGCGGCAATCCTCAAATCACCCAACCACCCATTCGTACATGAACCAATAACCACCTGGTCTATCTTAACATCTGATACCTCAGAAACATTCTTTGTATTCTCAGGAAGATGAGGAAAAGCCACTTGAGGTTCTATCGTTTCACAGTCTATCTCAATCTCCTCAATATACTCTGCATCCTCATCACTCTGATAAAACACAGGCTTCCTAATACTTCTATCCTTCAGATAATCCTCAGTAATCTTATCCGGTGCAACAATACCCGATTTCCCTCCTGCTTCAATAGCCATATTACACATAGTCAATCTTTGCTCCATCGGAAGGGAAGAAATAACCTCACCCGTAAATTCCATTGCCTTATATCTTGCACCCTCAACCCCTATCCTGCCGATAGTATATAAAATTAAATCCTTCCCAAAAACCCACCTATTTAATTTTCCATAATAAATAAACTTTATTGAATGAGGAACCTTAAACCATGTTTCCCCCGTAGTCATAGCACCAGCCATATCTGTGCTCCCCACACCAGTGGCAAATGCACCTAATGCTCCATAAGTACAAGTATGAGAATCCGCACCAATAATACAATCCCCACCCGTAACAATCCCCTGCTCAGGTAAAAATGCATGCTCAATACCAACCCTTCCTGTATCATAAAAATGTTTAATATTATGCTTTCTAGCAAACTCCCGCAACTGCTTCACCTGTTCCGCAGATTTTATATCCTTATTAGGAGTAAAATGGTCTGGAATTAAAACTATCTTCTCTCTATCAAAAACCTCATTAACACCGAGCTTCTCAAACTCATTAATAGCGATAGGCGCAGTAATATCATTCCCAAGAACAATATCAACATCACACTCAATAATCTCATCCGGCTCGATAGTCTCCAAATCCGAATGAGCCGCAAGTATCTTCTCTGTTATTGTCATTCCCATAATAATATTCCCTTATATTTTCGTATTAAACAATATCACTGAAATAAAAAACAAATCTCAAACACTAATTAAATTATTAAATTTATACCTTTTTAAGCTGTGTGTTGGTGACAACACCAACACACTTTTTACCCCTTCATCTCCCCTGCCTTCGCCTTGCTGTAAACCGCCCTGTTAATAGCATCTATATATGCCTTTGCGCTTGCAATTATAACATCAGTGCTTGCCCCTCTTCCGACAAAAGGACTCCCTTCAAAAATAACTCTCAAAACAACCTCACCTACTGCATCTTTCCCCGATGTAACCGAATCAATAGAATAATCAGCCAATTCACCCTTCATATTAGTCATCTTCTCAATAGCCTGAAAAACTGCATCAATAGGACCATCTCCCATTCCCGATTCTCTTAAAATTTCATCGTCTTCAGCAATTTCAACTATAGCCATCGGAATAATCTCTGTCCCGCTTGTTATCTGAAGCCTTTTAAACTCATACTGTCCCTTTATCCCTGAAATTTCATTATTAATAATTGCAATCAGGTCATCATCAAACACCTCTTTTTTGGCATCGGCAAGCTCCGTAAACAATTTATAAGCCTTTTCAAGTTCTTCCTTAGAAAGCTCGTATCCAAGTTCTTCATAACGGCTCTTGAGAGCATGTCGCCCGGAATGCTTACCAAGAACCAACTTACTGTGCTTTATCCCAATAGACTGCGGCGTCATGATCTCATAAGTCAGGGATTCCTTAAGCATTCCATCCTGATGTATCCCCGCTTCATGCGCAAATGCATTCTCACCAACAATAGCTTTATTCCTTTGTATATGCATCCCTGTTATATTACAGAGCAGTTTGCTCGATTTGTAAATCTCTTCCGTTACAATATCTGCATAATAGTCTTGAAAAATATCCTTCCTCGTTTTAATACTCATAGCAATCTCTTCAACCGAAGCATTTCCTGCTCTTTCACCGATTCCATTTATCGTACATTCAACCTGCCCCGCCCCATTTAGGATTGCTGCCAGCGAATTAGCAACCGCAAGACCAAGGTCATTATGACAATGAACACTTAATACAGCTTTATCAATATTCTTAACCTTTTCCGTTATTGTCTTTATCATTTCACCAAATTCATAAGGCATTGCATATCCAACAGTGTCTGGGAAGTTCACAGTAACAGCACCCGCATCAATTGCCGCCTCAAAAACCTCGCAAACATAGTTAATATCACTCCTTGTTGCATCTTCCGCAGAAAACTCAACATTATTCGTCAAAAGCTTCGCATACTTCACCGCAGTGACAGTATCATTTAAAACTTGAGTTCTCGTTTTTTTCAATTTATATTTCAAATGAACGTCAGAAGTTGCAATAAAAGTGTGAATTATCGGTTTTTTCGCATCCCTAACTGCCTCCCATGCCCTATCAATATCATCTTTTTTCGCCCTTGCTAAAGCAGCAACCGCACACTTCTCCACAATCTTTGATATTTCCTTAACCGCAACAAAATCCCCTTCAGATGCAATTGGGAATCCCCCCTCAATTATATCAACTCCAAGAGTTTCAAGCTGTTTTGCCATTTTCAACTTTTCCTCGTGATTCATACTGAATCCCGGAGCCTGCTCTCCATCACGAAGGGTTGTATCAAATATTCTTATCTTTTTCTTCTTCATTAAAACTTCTCCTGAATTTATATCTATAAAACATTTAATCAATTAAAAATACAGCTTACTTTTTCAAATACTCACCTATAGCGGAGCCTACTTTCTTTTCTAAAGAAAGTAGGTCTATAAGTGCTTATTCTCAAGCGGCAGATATTTCTTTATCTGTTCCATTAGCAACTCAAACTCCGAAGGTAACAAAGACTGAGGTCCATCCGAAAATGCCTCTTCCGGATTTGGATGAACCTCAACCATCACTCCATCGGCTCCGGCAGCAATAGCCGCCTTTGACATCGGTATTATCAAACTCCTGATCCCCGTCCCATGCGACGGATCAACTATTACTGGAAGATGAGAAAGTTGATTTAACATAGGAACACTCGAAAGGTCAAGAGTATTTCGTGTATATTCTTCAAAAGTCCGAATCCCCCGCTCACACAAAATCACATTTTCATTCCCCTGTGACATAATATATTCAGCAGACATCAAAAGCTCCTTCATAGTAGACATCATACCTCGTTTCAACATAACGGGCTTATTCACTTTCCCAATCTTTTTCAGAAGAACAAAATTCTGCATATTTCGGGCGCCAATCTGGAGAATATCAGCATATTCAGAAACCAAAGAAATATCTTCAACCGATATAACTTCGGTTATTATATACAAACCTGTCTTTTCACTTGCCTCCTTCAAATATTTCAAACCCTCTTCCTCCAGACCCTGAAAACTATATGGAGACGTTCGCGGTTTAAATGCACCTCCACGAAGTATCCTTGCGCCTGCTTTTTTAATCGCTTCAGCAATTCCAATTATTTGTTCTCTGCTCTCAACCGAACAGGGTCCCGCCATAACAACAAACTGACTGTCACCTATAGAAACATCTCCTACCTTAACAGTTGTCTTTTCTTTTTTCAGTTCCACTCCAACAAGTTTAAATGGTTGCAGTATCGGGACAACCCTCTCAACTTCCGGAAGCGACTCGAGTGCCTGTAGTCTCATCTTCTCCCGCTCATCGCCAACTGCTCCGATTACAACTCTCTCCTTACCATAAATCGGATGAACACCGTACCCCATCTCTTTTATCTTATCAAACACATGCTTGATCGCCTCCTCACTGGCTCCCTTCTTCATAACCACTATCATCTTATAATCCCCTTTTTACCTTTACTTCTTTAGCCAGGACATCATATCCCTGAGTTCTGCCCCGACTTTTTCAATCTGATGGTCTTTTGATTTTTTCTTTAATGCATTAAAAACAGGCCTATTTGCTTTATTTTCGAGTACCCATTCTTTTGCAAATTCGCCGTTCTGAATCTCTGCCAGCATTTTTTTCATCTCTTTTCTAGTCTCATCCGTAATGATTCTCGGTCCCCTTGAATATTCACCAAACTCCGCAGTATTGCTGATAGAATCATTCATTCTTCCAATCCCGCCTTCATAAATCAAATCAACGATTAACTTCATCTCATGTAAACACTCAAAATATGCCATCTCCGGCTGATAACCTGCTTCAACCAGAGTCTCAAAACCGGCACGCATCAACTCCACAACACCCCCGCACAAAACCGCCTGCTCACCAAAAAGGTCGGTCTCTGTTTCTTCCCTGTATGTCGTTTCAATAACACCAGCCCTCGTACCGCCGATACCCTTTGCATAAGCAAGTCCGATTTCTTTAGCTTTCCCTGAAGGATTCTGATAAACTGCCAGCAAACAGGGAACACCGCTGTTCTCCGTATACAGTCTCCTGACAAGATGACCGGGACCCTTAGGTGCAATCATTGAAACATCCACATCCGCAGGTGGAACAATTTGACCGTAATGAATATTAAAGCCATGAGCAAACATCAAAGTATCCCCCTTTTTTAAATTCTTTTCAATATCCCTGTAATAGACCTCGGGCTGATATTCATCAGGAAGCAAAATCATAATTATATCACCAGCCTTAGCAGCCTTATCGGCAGTTGTAACTTCCATCCCGCTCTCCTCTGCATGTTTCCAGGCAGCGCTCCCCGGCAGTTCCGCAACAACAACATCATTGCCGCTCTCTTTATGATTTAATGCGTGAGCATGCCCCTGACTGCCAAATCCGATTATTGCTACCTTTTTACCCTTCAGAACACTAAGGTCAGCATCATTATCATAATATAACTTCATTTCTCCCTCCAAATTTAAAATAATAATATCCTCTTAAATTACCATTAATTATTTAACTTTATTACTCATCATAATAATCCCATCAGTTATCTTAATCTCTGAAACCAATTTTCAAATCCGCGTAATCAGTGGTTTTCTCCTCTTTAAAAAAAGCAAACTATACTCTTTTATATTCCCTTTTTATTGCAACCGTACCTGTCCTTGCAACCTCCCGAATACCAAACTGCCTTAATAAATTTATAAGTGCATCTACTTTATCAACACTCCCTGTAACTTCAACGGTCATAGTCTTTTGACTGATATCAATTATATTTGCCCTGAAAATATTAACAATCTGCATTATCTCACTTCGTGTCTCCTGATTGCAGTTCACCTTAACCAGCACAAGTTCCCTCTCAATATGGTCTTCATTCGTAAGATCCACCACCTTAATTACTTCAATAATTTTGTTGAGTTGTTTATTAACCTGCTCGATTATCTTATCATTTCCATGAGTAACAATTGTCAGCCGCGATATTGTAGAATCT
>JAUVVT010000318.1 GCA_030604505.1 bacterium
CAGCTCATTTTTTTTGGGATCACTGTAGATTATACAGTTTGCGGCGTCAAAGATTCGGTTCTGGTCTAAGAAATACTCAATAAAGAATGAACTGTCTTTAATCAATCCATAGTAAAAATTCATAGTTTCTTCCCAATTGGGTTCATCAGAGAATCTTAATGTTTCTGTTATATTTTTATTTTTGAGTTCAACTGCGGCAAAATATTCCATAAAGGATGGGTGAAAGAATTTTATCATATTATAATTTTCTCTTATAAAACCCATAGATTTCAGGTCGTTTAAGATATCCACGCCTCCATATTTTCCTTTTCTAATAATCCTTTCATTTTCGAGCTTAATAAGGTTTCTTGCCAATTTTTCGCAAATGATTTCAGTTGACGCCCTTGTTTCTCCCCGTATCTGCATAGCAAATCCAATTGAAGCCAGGCTATGCTGTCTTACTATTTGTTCTGAGCTTTCCGGTCTTTCTATAGCTTTTCTTTCTTCTCTTTCAAGCCAGTATTCAATAAATTTACCGAAGAGATTTCCTCTGTTGGTGGGGATTTTATCTGTATTTTCTTTTACAATGCTCAGAAACATTATAAGTAGCATTGGATTGGTAATTAATCTTTTTGTCCGGATGTCAAGACGCTCATAAAACTTATCTACATTAATCTTTTTCTCAAATTTATAATAAAATTCTGCTTTTATTATTTTGATAACAGTTTCCGCATTAAGCTTCTGCATATTAAGCACCGGGATGGTAAAATATCCTTTATAGTCCTGTTCTCTTGCAGATATTATTACTTTATTGTAAGGATACCTTAATAAGAATTCCTTTATTTCTCTGATAGCCTTTGCTGAATCCTTAACCGAAACTTCATTTAATCCATCCAAAAGGATTAACAGTTTACCTTTCATCAGGAGATAATCTACTATTTCATAAATGTTTACGTCTTGAATAATTGAGTTTAAATCATTGGCTATGAAATTATAAATCCAGTTATCTCCTTTATCGTAAGGTTTGTACAGGTTCAACTCGATAAAGAGAGGGATTATTCCTTTTAGATTTTCTTCAGTGATAATATTTTTTTTATCAAAGATTTCTTTAATTTTCTGGTTGTAGAGTTTTAAAAGAGAAGAAGTTTTTCCGGAACCGGGCTCACCCGTTATAACCAAATGTGAATAATTTTCGTCTGCTTCGAATATATTGAGTTTTCTCTTGGCTATGTCTTCTTCAAGCAAAATATCTGCTCTGTAACCACCCTGTGGTTTTAAGTAAAATTGTTCAAATTCCCATTTTTTGATAATCTGTTTTTTCTTTTGTTCCGAGTATTTTTTAATGATTTGTTCGATCTGGTGATGGTCATATAGTCCTGGAATATTGAACATAATTATCCTTATATGGTTTTTAAAGATATGACGGCAAAATGTGATTCCGTTCAATTACTCGGGGGAAATGGCATTTTTTGTAATTTTTTAACATAAGTCCATATTTTGCAGTTGTATTTATTTCGGAATACATTTTATAAGTAAATAATTTTTAAAAGAGACATCTATAAAAGGAGAACAGGCGGAAACAGCACCTAATGTTTTATCGTTCGGATAATCAATTATCCGATATTCTCTATTTTTGTCAAGTCCTCTTAATTCTACTTTTCCGCTCCATTCATCATCATCGGCATACATAGAATAATAATATATATCCCCTGCATGAGAAAATTTTTTTATCAAATGAGTTTCAGGTTTATCATAATATAAATCATAAAGATTTATATATTCACCTTTACTAATCATCTCTTTATTATATATATTAAACCATTTTTTATACCACTCATCCGTCTTTTCATCGGGTTTTTCTCCATGAAACGTCTGGGGAACAGCCCCACATCCGACAGCAGTTGGAAGTCTAAAAAATCCACGGTTGATCTGCACATAATCACTGCTGTAAGGCGAATTGGCTCCTTTCAAAGCTCTGTATAATTTTCCTAATCTGCGAACCGTTATTAATTTAGGCGGATCAGCTGCAATAGTTTGTGATATATAGGGTAAAATGTCATAACCACATACTGTTCCGCAAGGACAATTCATTACAGTTACATTCGGATTAATAGATTTTGCTTCTTCATAAAACACTTTATATATTTTATAAAAATCTTCTGAAGGTTCATTTGGATTTTTGTGATTATGTAGGGGATTATAACAAGGGGGAGGATTATACATACCATCAATTTTAAATGCATCAGCTTTATACTCTCCAACCAGTCTTCCGGCCAATTCTTTATGATATTCCTGAACTTCGGGCAGGCTTGGGCACATAGTATATCCGCTCCAGCGGTCCAAATGAAATTCTCCGTTTGGTTTTTTTATCATCCATTCGGGATGTGCTTTTGCAACTTTTGACCATGGGTCTGCAGTCAGGAATGATATCCATAACATTACTTTGATTCCATTATTATGAATTTCCTTTATTGTCTCTTTTATTTCTGGTTCCCCGTTTCCGAATGAAAGAGGATGAGAATTAGGTTTCCAATCACCTTGATTATTAAACCATCCGGCATCGAATATTATCAGTTTTATTCCATATCTGGAAAGCTCTCTCATCCTGTCCATTACCGGTTTTTTAGCCATAGCCGCATTTTTACCCTTCCAATCTATAACGGAATATGTATTCCAGGCGCACCACGCAGAAAGATAATCATCATCCGTATAATCTGAATGTATATTTATCCCCTGCTTACTCATTATATCTGAATATTTACTTATTGTATTATAAAAATCCAATGAATGTACCAATACAAATGTTTTAACACTTTTAAAAGTCTCATCTTTTTTTAAAATAAAAGGTCGTAGTAAATTTACAGCCGGATTCTCTCTTACAGCCATTAAAACCTTTTTATTATCCAGAACCTTAACAGGCAGATAAAGATTTTTCCATACAGGTTCTATATGACCTACCCCCATTCCCATCTTCTTGCACCATATATCAATTACAGGTATCCCACCATTCCCCTTCTTTATACCTTCCAGTTTTTCAGTGCGTCCTATATAATTATCATTGGAAAAATCATCGGGTATTATTGTATCTATCTGCAGAGTCGGTCGCCCATTCGTCCCATAAAATGTATACATTTCGTGAGGACCAAGAGCGGGATCAACCAGAGATGCGTTTAGTATATAGCAGTTGCTGTAAACATCGGTGAGATTTAAGTCTCTATGCTCAGACAAATTTTTATATTCTGCATAAGTCACAGCCGCATCAGGATAATTCTCATAAAGCTCCACTGTCAATACCTTTTCAATTTTTATATATCTATCATTATATGTCCCATTCAGAACCAAACGCTTTCCTGTACCAAAGTTTGTATTTATATTTTCATATTTTATTTTATCATAATCTACTTTGAAATCTTTAACAGCAATTCCATCAATGCATATAAAATGTGAGGGACGAGATAATTTACTCTCCATACTATCATCATTTAGCGATTATATTTCTCCCTCTTTTCTATAAAATACCTTGCAATACATATCAGAATCATATCTCAACTGAATTTCCGAATTTTTAAACCAGATATAGCCGCCGGGTTCATATGAAAATTCGATTTGCGCATTCATTGGTACCGATGGGAAAAAGATTAAAAATAATATTAAATAGAAATTCCTTTTTAACATACCTTAAACTCCTCTTATATTAGTTAAGCAAATAATTTTTTCGTTTTTTCTCACGGAGTTTGCTTAGAAATTAAATATTTAAATTTATTCAAAAGATAATCATACTCATTTAAAATAAGTGATTAC
>JAUVVT010000070.1 GCA_030604505.1 bacterium
ATATTTTTTATATCTTCAAATTTGACGCCCTTATTGACAATAAGATTATGAACAATCCTCACTTTTGTCTCTCCCATTATCCACAAATTATGTTTCAGCAGAAGATCAACATTCCTATGAATTGAACCGGTAAGCGAATTCTCAATCGGGATAACACCCCTGTCGACATCACCATTTTCAACCGCACTAAACACATCATCAAAAGAATGCATCGGAGCAAACTCTATCTTTTCCTTTATCAACTGTTTCACAGCCGTCTCGCTGTAAGCACCCCGGACACCCTGAAATGCCGCCTTTAACATATTCCCCTCCTATGATAAAAATTTATAACTTGGAAAAAGTAAAAAACCATCTTTCATCATTCGTAAATCCCTCTGTTCATTTGTCCCTTTATCCATCTATGCTTTTTCTCCATTGCCTATTGCCTCTTGGCTATTGACTATTCTCTTTGCCACTCTGTACCCACGCTTTTCATTCGTAAATCGCAAATAAAAGTAGACTACTTAAGCACAGCTCCTTCATTAGCAGATGTTACAAGCCTTCTATATCTGGAAAGCCATTTACTTTTAAGTTCCCGCAGATTCGGTTTCCAGTTGCTTCTTCTTCTATCCAACTCCTCACTCGGCACAAGAAGTTCAATCTTTGCATTCGGAATATCGATACTTATTATGTCCCCCTCTTCTACAAGACCGATAGCACCCCCGTCCGCGGCTTCCGGTGAAATATGCCCGATAGATGCACCTCTTGTGGCACCAGAAAACCTCCCATCCGTGATAAGAGCAACATCCTTATCGAGTCCAATACCTGCAATAGCGGACGTAGGCATAAGCATCTCCCTCATCCCGGGACCCCCCTTCGGTCCCTCATACCGTATCACAACAATATCACCCTTTCCAATTTTAAGAGACCTGATAGCTTCAATTGCATCATCCTCAGAATCAAAAACCCTTGCCTGTCCTTTATGAACCATCATTTTCTCATCAACTGCACCCGATTTCACCACTGCTCCTGCAGGTGCAAGATTACCAAACAAAATCTTTAATCCGCCTTCAGAACTGTACGCATTCTCTATTGGACGAATTACGTCCTTATTCTTTATCTCAAACTCGGAAACTACTTCACCAATCGTGCGCAGCGAAACTGTCTTTGCCTCCGTATTAAGAACGTCCAATCTCTTAACTTCGTTTAATACCGCACAAACTCCCCCTGCTGCATAAAAGTCTTCCATATAATACTCTCCGGCCGGACTCAAATGCATCAGATGCGGAACCTTTTCTGCAAGCTCATTAACTATCTTCAAATCAAAATCGACATCCGCCTCCACAGCAACAGCAAGAAGATGCAAAACCGTATTGGTTGACCCACCCATAGCAAGGTCCATTACAAAAGCATTCTCAATGGCATCTCTCGTAATAATATCCCTCGCACTCAAACCAGCATCAAGAATCCTCATAATCTGTCTCCCCGACTCATAGGCAAACTCACTCCTCTTCGGGTCAACCGCCGGAATCGTCCCGTTCCACGGAAGTGCAATCCCCAATGCCTCAAATATACAATTCATCGAATTCGCAGTAAACAATCCCGCACAGCTCCCCGCACCCGGACACGCTTTACATTCAATATTATGAAGTACCTCTTCGGTTATCTTACCGGCATTATACTGCCCTATCGCTTCAAAAACAGCCTTCAAATCTATCCTTTCATCGCCATCTCCCCCTGCCAGCATCGGTCCACCGCTCACCATAATTGTAGGAATATCCAGTCTCACAGCTGCCATCAGCATCCCGGGATCAATCTTATCACAATTAGTTATACACACTAACCCATCAAACTGATGTGCATTGACCATCGTCTCGACACTATCAGCTATAAGCTCTCTGCTCGCAAGTGAATACTTCATCCCATCATGCCCCATCGCAATCCCATCACAAACACCAATAGTGTTAAACTCAAACGGTATGCCGCCCCCGTCTCTTATCCCCCTCTTAACATCTTCGGATAACTTATTTAAATGAATATGTCCCGGAATTATATCATTATAAGAATTAGCAATCCCGATAAAAGGCTTCTTAAAATCCTCTTCACTTAAACCCAGAGCATAAAAAAGGCTCCTGTGAGGAGCCCTGTCTGCACCTGTTTTTACAACATCAGACCTCATTATTTACTCCTGACTTTTTTGCCATATAATTACAAACAATTTTCTGCTGGCGAAAGTGTTCTTCACCTTCGCCCTTATGCTGTGTGTTCCGACCTATCCCGACACCTCGGGAGTATTCGGGACACATTTCTTCCCGTCTCAAAATCAACAAACACATGTCACTACTACCCCGAAAACACGGGGCAAATACTCGGAATGAAACAACAATCTCAAATTTAAAATATTAATTTGTGTTTATAATTAAATATTTTTATTTAAAATTGCAATATATTATTTTATTGTATTAATATCTAAAATTAATTATATTTACATTTGTATTTTCTATTTTCATATCATAATTACCTGATAATTACAAAGTATTAAAAATATACCCAAAAATTAACCGGAAGGAAGAATAAAATGAATAGCAAAAAAGGAGATGTTAAAAAAGTTGTCCTCGCATACTCCGGAGGTCTTGATACATCGGTAATAATCCCATGGCTTATTGAAAATTACGGTTGTGAAGTAATAGCATATACAGGAAATATTGGTCAGGAAGACGAACTTGAAGGACTTGAAGAAAAAGCATTAAAAAGCGGAGCAATAAAAGCAATAATTGAAGATATAAGACAGGAATTTATTGAAGAATACGTATTTCCGACGATGCGGGCAGGGGCAATGTATGAACAAAAATACCTTCTCGGTACATCAATCGCAAGACCGCTGCTTGCCAAAAGACAGGTCGAAATTGCAGAAGAAGAAGGAGCAGATGCCGTTGCTCACGGTTGCACAGGCAAAGGAAACGATCAGGTGCGATTTGAACTAACATATATAGCTTTTAATCCAAAACTGAAAATAATTTCACCTTGGAGAGAATGGGACATAAAATCAAGAGAAGATGCCATAGAATATGCAAAAAAACGTAATATACCCATAACAGCAACAACCAAAAAAATCTACAGTCTCGATGCGAACATCTGGCACATGAGCCACGAAGGTGGAAACCTCGAAGACCCATGGAGTCCGCCGGATAAAGAAGCATTCCAGTTAATAAAAGTACCGGAAGATGCCCCGGATAAACCGACAATCATCGAAATCGGTTTTAAAAAGGGATATCCGGTCTCAATAGATGGAACAGAATATTCATCAGTCGAACTCATCGAGAAACTTAATAAACTCGCAGGTGAAAACGGAATCGGAATTATAGATATTGTCGAAAACAGACTCGTCGGAATGAAATCAAGAGGAGTATACGAAACTCCCGGTGGAACAATTCTATATAAAGCACATCGTGAACTGGAAAGTCTCGTCACCGATGCCGACACAATGCATTTTAAAGATTCTATAGCACCAAAATATGCAGAATTGGTCTACAACGGAAAATGGTTTACACCGCTCAGAGAAGCACTCGATTCATTTGTTAATTCTACACAGGAAAATATTACAGGAACTGTAAAACTCAAACTATATAAAGGAAACTGCACAGTCCTGGGGAGAAAATCACCATACTCACTCTACCGTGAAGACTTTGCAACCTTTGGAAAAGAAGATGTTTATGACCAGAAAGATGCCGAAGGATTTATCAACCTGTTTGGACTCCCCTTAAAAGTCAGGTCACTGCTCGAAATGGAAGGCTTCAAAAAAACAGACTACAAAGCACCAAACTACAGCAAATTCAAAAGAGACTGACTTCTTTCGAAAAATGAGGCGGTATAGTAAAAGTCTAAAATCAACAAATTAGTGTTATTTTCCTGAAGTCCCCTTAAAAAAGGGGGACACAGGGGATTATATGCCGCCATTAACCTTTAAAAAAGTAAATAGGAAAAAATATGAACAAATACAAAGCATGGAAGGGAAGATTCAAAAAAGATACCTCGCCGTTGATGGAAGAATTCAACTCATCGATAAAGTTTGACAAAAGATTATACAGGGAAGATATAGAAGGAAGCATTGCATATGCAGATGCCTTAAAAGCTGCAAAGATAATAAACCAAAAAGAACGAAACCTTATAATCAAAGGATTAAAAGAAATACTAAAAGAATTCGAATACGGAAAATTTGTCATATCACAATCCGATGAAGACATCCACATGGCTGTTGAAAGAAGGCTCATCAAAAAGATTGGAGATACCGGCAAAAAACTTCACACAGGCAGAAGCAGAAACGACCAGGTCGTTACAGATACAAGATTATTCCTGAAAAAATCAATCCGGAAAATCCTCTCAGAGATAACACTGCTTCAGAAAAATATTATAAAAATCTCAGAACGGGAAATAGCCACAATAATCCCGGGATATACCCATCTCCAGCAGGCACAGCCTGTTTTATTATCTCATTATTTTATGTCATTCTTCTGGGGATTAAGAAGAGACAAAAACAGGTTAAAAAACTGCCTTACCAGAACAGACATCCTCCCGCTCGGTTCAGGTGCATTAGCGGGTACAACATTTGAAATCGACAGAAAACTCCTGGCTAAACTACTAAAATTCTCCACAATTTCAGAAAACAGCATAGATGCTGTAAGCGACAGGGATTTCATAATCGAATTCCTGTCAGCTTGCGGAATAATAATGACACACCTGAGCCGATATGCAGAAGATTTGATTATATGGTCCTCGAGCGAATTTGATTATATTGAAATAGACGACGCATTTGCAACGGGCTCCAGCATGCTGCCCCAGAAAAAAAATCCCGATTCCCTCGAGCTAATTCGCGGTAAATCCGCAAGAGTGTTCGGAAACCTGATAACGATGATGACTGCTGTAAAAGGACTTCCTCTGACTTATGGAAAAGACCTTCAGGAAGATAAAGAACCTCTGTTCGATACCATCGACACCGTTTCTTTATGCATTAAAATATTCGTCGGTGTTATAAACACAATGAAGATTAATCATACCAAAATCAAATATAATGATTATATTCTCGCAACCGATTTATCAGATTACCTTGTAAAAAAAGGAATGCCGTTCAGAAAAAGTCACGAAGTAGTCGGTAAAATAATCAGATATGCAGATAAACAACGTATATCTCTATCCGAAATACCCATTGAAAAATACAAAACCTTTTCTAAAACTTTCGAAGAGAATATTTATAACGTTATCGACATAAAAAAAAGTATAGAAGCCAAAAAAACTCTCGGCAGTACATCGACAAGATCGGTAAAAAAACAAATAACAACCGCTAAAAAGTTACTATCTTTGAAAAACACAGGAACATAATGAGACAAAAAGAATGTCCATCCTGCGGAATCGAAATAGACAAAAATTATAACCTCTGTCCGATATGCAAATATGAATTCCCTGTAAAATCTAAATTTAATATAAAAATTATTGCAGTTATTCTAATTATCCTATTTGCATACCCCCTCATTAAACTTTTCATCAATCTAATAAACAAGTAAACCGTTTTTCCCCTGCGGAACTTACCTTATTCACACATAATTGAAATTAATATCTATATAAAAATTAATCTGTAAATCCCCGCAAAACAAGCTATCTTTCTGAATCCGGCTCCTGATTAATCTCAACGTTGACTGAATCTGATTCGACTCTTCGCCTTTCTTCTTCTCTTTGTCTTCTCAGCTCCGGATACTTATAGACCATAGTAGGCATAATAAATGCGTCATAAAAACCGGCTCTCCTCACCTTCTCCAAAAGTTCATTAGCATCCTTTCTAAGGAAACAGTCTCCGACTCTCACCTTATGAAAAGGAGCGTCAAAATCCAGATACACCCTCTCATCTAACAGTCTGCCTGCTTTATCCGATATTTCAATCACATAATCCAAATCTATATAAATCCCGATTTGCACCCTCCAGCCCCAGACCAGCTCATCAAGAGACTTTTGAGAGGTATCTATCTTCAGCTCAACTGGTATAAGAGACTCATAATCAATCTTTTTTACTTCAAACTCCGGCGGTTCCACGACAACATCATTCTTAAGTAAAGACAGTGGCTCAAATAACTCTGTAACACTTTCGATCTCTTCAGGCTTTTCCTCCTCCTCTATTACTACCGGTTCCTGTGCCGCACAGCTAACAACCAGCACAATAAACAAACACAAACTAAACTTTCTCATACTGACTTCACCTGTAAATTATTACATAAATCTCTATTGTAAAATTTAAATCAAAAAAACATTCATTTCAACAAAAATCTTTAAAAGCAGATACATTTTTTGTATGAAACTTCTCCCATCTTTTTTTGATTGCAAAGCAATCAATAAGAGATAATTGAAAGTTTTTTCCGCCGGAGGCGGACCCGCCTATGGCGGAGGTTACTTTCTTTTTCCAAAAGAAAGTAACTTAAAGCATTCCAAGACGTTTCCTGATAAACCACTCACACGACAGCAAAAAAACAATTATTACCATCAATAACCATTTATTATAAATCTCAATATTTTTCTCTTCGATAGATTCATTTCTTTTTTGCGGCAGCTCACCAAACAGCATATTGATATCTTCCGATGTATAAAACTTACCACCGCTCTCCTTAGAAATATTCCTTAATATATCGTTTCTCATCCGAATATCAAGCATCTCGATACTAAATTCGCCAACTGAAAATTCACCGACATCTCCGCCAATTTCCCTATCAAAATATTTAGCATTACATCTGACTTTATATCTTCCCGGTTCGATTATCTCAAGTCTTCCACGATAAATTCCACCTCCCTTGTTGTCTAAAACCCTTTCAAGCACATAATTATCCTTAACGATACTAACATTAACCTCCGCATTATCTACCGTATTATAATAATCATCATAAACCTCTGCCGTGATTATAACCTCCTCGCCGCTGTTATAAACTTCCTTATCGGTATATACCCTTATCCTCTTTTCATCATCTTCTTTAATCAACCATCGGACAACATTTCCGAATAACCTGTCATAAACACCCGAAAACTCGTCATTTTTCAAAAGCAGGTCCCATCTCCACAATCCATACCCATTTACAAAAAAATACCTCCTCTCACCTGTCGGAGAACACAATATAAAAGGAACATCATTTTTTATAATATTTGTCCTCTCTTTATTGATAACAGCAAGTATCACGCTGTTCTTCTCGGGCATAATAATCCTTCCAGAATGATAAAACGGAGGCAAATTATTCCACACGTTTAAATTATCAACATCCATCCCTTCAAGACGCATAATCGGATTCTTCATACCTTCTTCAGTCAATTTCACAAACGCTTCAAACTCATAATCAGCCATACCCATCTCTTTCAGCGGTATCAAACTGTGCAGTAGAACAATCCCTTTCTGTTTCGTCCCTTTCCCGGCCATAATAAATACAGGAATCCTTTTCCTTTCAATCTCACTTCTCAAGACTTTAAACTTCTCAACTAAACTTCTTTCAGTCGGATAAAAAAGCAAAAAAACAGCATCAAATTCATCCAGG
>JAUVVT010000137.1 GCA_030604505.1 bacterium
CCTGCCGATTCAATAAAACTGAAAAGCAGAATGCCGCTCGAGAAAATTATAATGTATGATAAATGGCAAGAAAAATGACTTGATTTTTTTGAAAAAGATATATAAACCACAAAGGACACTGAGAACACAAAGGAACATATCTTAAGAAAGATGCAACGGCAAAAATTAAGAAATAATGATTTTATAAGTAATTTCCATAAAATGACTTTATTATAAAATATAAACTTATGAAAATAACTGTCATTCCCGCGAAAGCGGGAATCCACTTTTTGACTAACCATCAAGAAAAGGAAAATTATTTAGGAATATTTAAAAATTTTAATTTTACTTCGTGGTTAATAAAGATTAGGTTCTAATATAAAGTGTTCTATGTGCTTCAGTAAGAATTTCCTTTATCGGTATTTTATTAGGACACTTGTTTTCACAGGGAGCACTGCAATTTATACAATTATCCGCTCTTTGTTCAGGAAGTAAGTCAAAATACTTTTCGACAGCTTCATCCCGGTGTTGAAAGTTTGTATAATACATTAAATATCTTTGAATAGTGGGTACCGCTGTGCCGTATGGACAGACCTGAGTGCAGGTACTGCACCATCTGCAGTAGTAAGGCTTGACTGCCGAAGCATATTTTTCAAGAGTTCTTTTGTCAAGGTAGCCGAATCTTTCATTAACAGCTGTAATACAGTTATCCACCTCTTCGAATGTAGGCATCCTCATTATACAATTAGTAATGTTTGGATTTGAAAGGACAAATTTGATAGCCGCTCTTCGGAACTCGGGCGTTCTCGATTTTTCATATCCTTTTATTTTCTGGTCGTATGCCCCTCCGGCAATTTTAAATGCAATAGAACCCACATTATTTTGCTTTGCTTTCTTAAACAATTCCTTTTCTTCAGGGAATGCCATAAAGTTATATTTCAACATAATCATATCAAAGTGCCCGGAGTCAATAGCATAATTAACATATCCGGCAAAATCTCCGCCGCCGTGACTGGTCATTCCGATAGCCCTGATTTTTCCTTCCTTTTTTGCCTGTTTCAGGGCTTCTATAACATTTTCATTTTTCAGGCGTGTCATTTCCTTGCCCTTTATTAGACCATGTTTCGGAATAATTGAACCTATCTGATAAATCATTAGTATGTCAATATAGTCGGTCTGCATTCTTTTCAGGATGTCTTCTATAAATCTAATCGTTTCCTTTTTTGTTGAAGTATGTGTGGTAAAAATCTTGGATGCAATTACTGCTTTATCCCTTTTGCCCTTTACAGCTTTTCCTACCATTCTTTCTTCTTCGCCGTTTTTATATTCAGGGGCTGTGTCTATATAATTAATCCCTCTGTCCAGTGCATAGCTTAAAACATTTGCATTTGGGGCCTCCCAGGTTCCTAAACCAATTTCAGATATTTTTATCCCGGTCCTTCCAAGAATTCTGTATTTCATCTCAACATCTTTTCCAGCAGTTTTATTTCCCTTAAATCGAAAATAATTTCCCGTATTTACAAAGGCAAAAGTTCCGAATAAGCTTGATTTCTTTAAAAAATTCCTTCTTGTTACTTTACTATTATTCTTCTGTGATTTCATGATATAAAATCCTATAATTTAATGTGGTTCTTAAAATAACATTTTATAGAAATTATATAAAAATATTTTCCAAAGTCAATATTTATCTGAATAATCTAAACAAAAAAATATTTGACTTTATTAATTATTACTGATATATTTGTTGTAATATAAAATAATCAAATTTCTTAATAACCTTCCATTGCAGCTATTCACAAAACAAGTGTATGTTTTTATTTTAAATACATTTTTAATAGAAATCATTGAGTTTTTAATAGATTCGTGATTTTAAAAGGGATAATTAATAAGGAGGTTTCAATGAGGATAAAAATTATCTTTTTGTTTATGGGATTGTTTATTTTATTCTTTTGCGGAATTGTGTACAGTCAGGAGCCTGTTTGTGAACATATTGCAAATTATAAAATGGATATAAAGCTTGATACCGAGAAAGAGAGTATCACGGGCAGCGAGGTATTAACATGGCTCAACAATACTTATTTTTATACTGATGAACTTTATTTTCATTTATATATGAACGCTTTTAAGAATAATAAAAGCACATTTATGAAAGAATCTAACAGAAAATTAGAAGAGGATATAGAACCAATTAAGCTCGGATATTGTGATATAATATCAATGAAGGTTTTGACGAGTGATTATTTGGAAGAAACGGATATTACTTCAAATATAGAGTTTATTCGGCCCGATGATGATAATGAGTTTGACCAGACAGTAATAAGGGTAAAGCTGCCGAATCCTGTTCCTCCGCAGAAAGAGATTCAGTTAGTTATAAATTTTGAAACGAAACTTCCGCAGACAATCAGAAGGACAGGTTACTATCAGGATTATTATTTTGTTGCCCAATGGTTCCCGAAAATAGGAGTGTTTCAGGATGGAGTATGGAATTGTCATCAATACCATGCGCGTTCGGAATTTTTTGCAGATTATGGAATATATGACGTGAATATAACGGTTCCGAATGAATATATAGTGGGAGCAACAGGAGAAGAGAGAACTGCTGTACCGAACGGGGATGAAACCACGTATAATTATTTTCAGGAGAGTGTTCACGACTTTGCCTGGACTGCAAGTAAAGATTACATAAAAACAACAAAAGATTATATGCTGCCGTCAGATAAAAGTATAGAGATTACATTGCTAATTATGTCGGAACATGAGGATCAGACTGATAGATATCGGAAAGCAACAGAATACGCAATAAAATATTTCAGCGAATGGTATGGAGATTATCCTTATTCCACGGTAACCGTGGTTGACCCTGCATTCAGAAGCGGGGCTGGCGGTATGGAATATCCGACGTTTTTCACCGGGGGCACTAACTGGATTAATTGGTGGAATGGTGTGTTAAGACCGGAGGGAGTTACAGTGCATGAGTTCGGGCACGGTTATTTCTACGGGCTTATCGGGAATAATGAATTTGAGGATGCATGGCTTGATGAGGGATTTAATTCTTTTGCGGAATCGGAGGTGATGGATGCCGCGTATGGTCCAAATCATCTTGAGGTGAGATATTTCGGATTCCCGTTGATGTTTAAGGATGTCAAATATGAGCAGAGATTTAACGGGCTCAGACGATACAGGGAATATGCTTCGACCGATATTATGCAGAGAAATGCCTGGAATTATATGGACCACGGTCAAACTTATACAGTTAATGCCTATGATAAGCCTGAACTGATGCTCAGGACACTGAAAAATTATCTCGGCAAAGAGGTTTTTGATGAGATTATGATGACATACAGCCAGAGATGGTGGTATAAACATCCGAAACCGGAGGATTTTTTCAGGGTGGTAAATGAAATCAGCGGAAAGGATATGACTTGGTTCTTTAACCAGTTCGTTTATGGCTCCGATGTTCTCGATTATTCAATAGATAAGATTTCCAGTGAATTAGAGACCGAACCGGTCGGAATCTTTACGAAGTGGGGAAAAGATTATGTTAAAGAGGAAATAGAATCCGATACTTTAACTGAAGCCGAAGAAGGAGAAGAAGAAATATATATTAGTGAGGTTTTGGTGAGAAGATTAGGCTGTGTAAAAATGCCGGTCGATGTCCAGGTCAAGTTTGATAATGGAGAGACTATACTTGAAAAATGGGATGGACAGTACAGATGGAAGAAATTTATTTATAAAAAGAATGCTAAAATAACATCCGCTGTTGTTGACCCTGAACATAAATATGTAATCGATATAAATTATACCAATAACAGCAAAATAATGAAAAAAGACTGCATTTCAAGTCTGAAGTGGGCATCCAAATGGATGTTCTGGCTGCAGAATCTTTTGGAGATATTTTCATTTTTTAGTTGATAAGTCTGTGTTCTCTGCCTGCCCTGTGGGTGGTTAAATTTTGACATTACTATATAAAAATATAGGAGATAACAATGAAGGTTTTATCTGCTTTGAAAAAGGGCGTGGGAATTACGAACCGACGATTCGGATTGGTTATTATATTATTAATAATAAATATCATTATCAGCCTGGTGCTTAGTATACCTATGTTCTATAAGCTTCAGGGTTCTTTTGGAAACAGTTTGGTGAGTGAGAATATGCTCGAGGGATTTGATACTCTGTGGTATGAGGAATTTCAGTCTGAGCAGACTGGATTTGCATCTTCATTTAAGGCATCTATCATTGGTATTGGGGCAATTCTGAATAACTTTGTAACTATTGAAAGTGGGAACCTTTTTAAATTAAACAGCATGTCTATGACTATCTGGGTATTGGGGCTGGTATATCTGCTTTTTTGGACGTTCCTCAACGGGGGAATATTGGGAATGTTCAATTCAATGGATAAGAAGCTTTCATTTAATAATTTCTTCGGTGACTGCGGAAAATATTTTATACGGTTCCTCTTTCTTACAATTGGTGCAGTTGCCTGTTATATACTTTTAAGTGTGTATTTTTTCACGTGGCTTGGAAGTATTTTAGCAAACCTGGGTGAAAATGCCTCGAAAGAATGGATACCTTTCACTTTAGACAGATTTAGAAATATTATATTTTTAATACTTTTGCTCTTTATTGGTATGCTGTTTGATTATGCGAAGATAAGTATTGTCGTTGATGAAAAAAGAAATATAATTGTTCCATTTTTTAAATCCCTGTTTTTTATTATAAGACATATTATAAAAACATATACGCTTTATTTCATACTTGCTTTTATAGGGATAATTTTTATAGTACTCTATGCATTGACTGATTCACTGATGCCTCAGAATACATTGAGAAATATTGGTATAATGATAGCTATTCAGCAGGCATATATATTCTTAAAAATATGGCTGAAATGTACTTTCTTATCCTCTCAGATGTCGCTGTATAAAGGATTTAAAGAGAAGGCAGAAGAAGAAGTCATTGAAAAAAGGGGAGAACCGTTTGCTGTAAGGGAAGAACCGGAAGAAAAAAAGTAAGCAATTGATGTATTTTCAAAAATTGTGACAAGAGTAATATAATAATATAAAACAGCCACTGACAGCTAAAAAGAGAATTAACAACTTTTAATATAAGAATAAATATTTAGGAAAAAATGAACAAAAAGATAAATATTAGTTTTATTCTGCTTATAATTTTTACACTTTTTATTTCGGAAGGTTTGTTTGGACAGGATACCGAGCCAAAAGTAGCGACACCTCAGAGACCGACATTTGCCACAAGTGCGCTGACAACCTTCCCCGGAGCGTTCGAGATTGAAAGTGGTTTCGGTCTGTCGAATAATACGTTTAACACTTCGATAACGATAAAGTATGGATTTGGGCTTCAAATTGAAGTGTTTGCCGGATTCATACCGTATCTCGTTATCAGTAATCCGGAGGATTATGAAGGTATACCCGGTACTTATCTCAGGACACTGACCAAAGGTTATGGTGATACTTATGTTGGCGGCAGATATAGATTTTGGATGGATTTTTACGAGGAACATCATCTCGCGGTTCAACTGCATGCTAAAATTGCAACAGCAAGGGGACATGTCTGGGCACCAAGGTCTTTGGGGACAGGAGAAAGTGATTATACCGGCTTTTTAATATATACATTTTTAAAAGAAAAATACCAGTTTGATTTGAACTTTGGTTTAAACTTGCTCGGAAAACACTGGGAAAGCGGACCGGAGACACAACTTTTTGGGGCAGCATGTTTATCAGGAAGTTTAACAAAAAAACTCAGTTTGACAGGTGAATTATATTCATATCAGGGATGGGATTATTATGAAGCTTTAAATGCATATTCTGATAATTATGATTATAACAAAGACTTGGTTTATCTTGGTCTTGTCGGCTTGGGCTATTCACTCAAGCCGACATTGGTTTTTGATATATCTTCGAACTTTAATCTTAAAAACTCTCCTTACGACTGGCAGATTGTAACAGGTATGACTATTACTCTGTAAGGGATATAAAAAAATTATTTCTGCTGACGAAGGTGTTCTTCACCTTCGCCCTCAA
>JAUVVT010000339.1 GCA_030604505.1 bacterium
AAAAAAAAATCATCATTTTTTGAGAAAAATAAACCTTATAATGATACATAAACTTTTATAAAACAATGAATAATAAAAATTAAAAATCTACAGAAAAGTGAGACAAAGTAACACAAACTGACACAAAATGGCACAAAATGAGACTTTTTAACACATTTTCCCCGAAAAATGAGACAAATTGAAACACAATAAAACAAAATAAGAAAATGTAATTATTATCCCTTAATTTTCAAACACTAACGGATGAAAAATATCCCCTTCTTTTGAAACATTAATTTCATACTCTTTTGTAATATCTTCCGAAGTTACTGTAATTTTATAACTTCCATAAAATCCCCTAAACGAAAAAATCCCCGTATCCGAAGTTTTTCCAACTGTTTGCGTCTTCCATTCCTGATTAATCAACTGGTCAAGTGCACCATAGGAAAGTTTTGGTTCCAATTTCTCATTTAACAATCCACCCCCAATTTTATTCTCCCCCGCAACAGCCGTACCATCACTGAGATTCCACCATGTTATTCCTGCCATTTGAGGAATACTGAACCAAAGACGATACAAATTGCGAACAATATATGCCTGCAAGGACTGCCCTTCACTCTCATCTCCAACAGTTGGAATTGTAATTTCAGTGATATACAAAGGTTTTTCCAACTTACCATATAAAGTATAAATATCCATCAATTGCATTGGAGTAAGCTTCTCAGAGGATACAAAATCTTTATACAAATCTCCGCTTATATGAAATTGGAATCCGATACCATCCAATCGAATACCCCGCAATTTTAATTTCATATTCAGTAAATAATAGTGGCTGTCTTCTTTGAGAAATTCGTGAGAAATATCCGCAACTTCATTTATCATTAAAATATTATCCGGTCTAAACCGCCTGTCTGCCTCTTTAAAGGACCAGGAGACATAATCTTCCGGAAGTATTGCATCTACAGGTCTTTCTAATGCTCCATTGACCACTTCCCAGATTTTAATCGTTTTTGCATATCTTTTTGCAATTTGAGCAACACGCTCTGATATAATTCGCGTTAGTTCAGCCCGGTTGTTATCCGGCAGCCATTCCGGAGTGTAATCATGCCAGATTAAAGGATGACCTTTTAAGGTGAGATTATTTTTCAAACCCCATTCTACACAAAAATCCGGAGGCGGGCGTCTGTAAATAAATTCGGAATCCTTGCCGAATCGAACCTTTCCCCGTTCCCGCTCCATATCTGACCAGTAAAATGGAAGAGTTGCAAAGTTATGTAATTTTAAAAATGCTGATTCATATTTCTTATTTTCTTCGTCGGTCTTGAATCCCATTAACATATATAGATTACAGCCAAAAAGAAATTCGTGTGTTAGCTGCTTTGCCTGAACTTCAGCACCAGATACAGATTTTCCATCCTTTGAAACAATCTTAATAACCGCATCTCCTTTGCGAAATGTCTCAATGTTTTCGCTGATTTTCTTTTCAAGAATGTGATTATCCCACAGCTTTTTAAATTCCACATGATTTTGAGCATAAGCGAATCCAGTCAAATATTCAACTGCAGTAATTAAAATAATTAACCGGATAATATTTATATGATTCCAAATTTTTGATAAGCCGGGAATAAACGTATTATTGAGATTTAACATCATTATCTCCATTTTGAAAATAGTCTATAAAAAAGTTAAACTCAAATTAACGATTTTTACTAATACCGCTCAATCCGCTCTGTTATATCTATCATAATTTCCTGAGATTTTACAAGCATTTTTTTCCTCATTTCATCAAGGAGTGCTTTTCCGCTCCGGTTATTGGCGATATTTTTAAATTCATCTTCATCTTTTTGTAAATCAAAAAGTATTTCTTCTCCCCGCGTGTTGCACTTATATTTAGCCTCATTTGTTCTAATAACTCTCTGCCAATAACCAGTCGGACCATATTCAGCATAGATACAATCGCGTATTTCCGATTTTCCTTTAAACAGCGGCATCATTGATTTGCCCTGCACACCTAAAGGTATCTCAATATTCAGATAATCCAGAACTGTCGGCATTATATCTGTAAGCTCAACAAGTGAATTCAGCCGGTTTATTTTCGGTATATTTGGACCCTGAATAATCAGCGGAACTTCCACAACACCATTGTAACAATGACTCGACTTGCTAATTAGCCCATGGTCACCAAGATAATCGCCGTGGTCACTCGTAAAAATGATTAAAGTATTATTCATTAAATTTTCCGATTCTAATGCTTCTAAGATTCTGCCCATATTGACATCGATATTTGAAACCATCGCATAAAAGTATTTCTTATATTCCTGCCATTTTTCTTCCGGAATATCAGATAGACGCTGAGCCGCTTTTTGATAGCTATTAGGCATAAGGTCCATTTCTCCTCTTTTAAACTTTCGTCTCGGCAGTTTTTTTCCTTTATATCTATCAATTTGAGATTGGGGCGGATTCAAAGGTGGATGCGGGGCATAAAACCCGGCATGCACAAAAAATGGCCTATTTTTATTTTCTTTTATAAACCGAACTGTTTCATTACCAACCCACCATGCATGAGTAATATTGTCGGGACCTGCAAAAGGGTAGTAATTCATAAATCCTCTGGTTCCCGGCATAGGAACATTCCCCTGTTCTCTTGCTTTTGGACCAAGTGCTTCCAGCCATCTGCCATACGCATCGGGATAACATCCGGGCTCATCTGCAATAAGCATCTCATCGAAACCGTATGGAGGATGATAACCGCGGTGATTTCTATTATCATGTGGTAAAAAATGGAGTTTACCTAATTGTCCGGTATAATAACCCTCTTGTGCCAAAACATGAGTCAATGTTACTTCATTTTCATTCAACGGCACTCCATTACACCTGACACCATGGCTGGAAGGATACTTCCCTGTAAAAAGAGAAGCACGACTGGGCATACAAACAGGGGAAACACAGTGGCATCTTGGAAAGCTAACTCCATTTTGAACCATTCGATCTAAATTAGGAGTCTCCATTGCTTCATTTCCATTAGCTGCAACATTATCCACCCTCATATGGTCAGTTGTAATTAGTATAATATTAGGACGCTTTTTTGATGACTCCATCCAGTCCTGCCTGTATAATCTTTCTAACTCATCTCTGCCAAGTTTGTCATCATTTTTTCTTAAAGCTTCAGTAGACAACAATGCACCGCCTGCCAAGGCGGATTTCTTTAAAAAACTCCTTCTAGTCATTATAACCTCCCGGTATATTAAACAGTAATGTCAAAATTTAACCACAGAGAACTCAGAGTATGCCTCTGTGGTTTCATATTTTATCCTCATTTTTCATAGAATTTTTTACACTACCTATCAAATTGTATTTAAACTTGTTTTTTTCTATTATAATAAGAAACTGCTTGAAAGATAATTCCAGAAACAATCATTATCCCGCCCCACCAGAGGTTTGGATTAAGGTGTCCGAAAGTTGTATTTGTATCGGGATAAAAGATATAATAAATACCTGCCAGAGCTAAAATGACACCGAATACAGATAACAGGATACCGACAAAAAGCCAAATATCCAGCATTTGACCTTCAGTTTTCTCTTTAAAATTTTCCATTTTTTAACTCCTCCT
>JAUVVT010000139.1 GCA_030604505.1 bacterium
GGTGAGATAGGTTTTGTTATTGGCAAGAGCGGGAAGATTGATAATTCTATTAGAATTTTGTTAAGTGCTGTCTCGGCGCGAGCTGGTAAAGATTTATTCTTGAAATTCTTGATTAAATATTTTATTATTTGATATTATAAGTTAGTTGTTAATTTTATATAAGGAAAAATTTTGCAGTGAGATTTAATCTATGTATTAAACTTATAATTAGGACAATTAAATAATGTTTTAGCCTGTATAAAATAATATACGGATAAAAATACTCGGCAAGAGACCGAGTATTTTTTTTATGAGAAAGATTAAATTAATATAAAAAATTTTAAAAGGGGAAATATCCCCTTTTATAATTTTATTGCTTGGAGAAATTATAAGATATTTTTATGTTCATTTAATATATTTTAAAAATATTAGGTTTTGATTAAATTATATTTGTGAAATGGAAGAACTAAGTAGAAAAGAAAATCAAAGTGATGAACTCAAGGCAGAGATGCTGATTTTGAATTTTGACAAAGTTTATAAAATAGCTGCAGAGCATGGCATTTCAAAGAATAAGATTTCGAATACTGCTTCGATGGTTTACGAAGAATTGATAAAAAAAGAGGAATTCAAAAATGCATATACCATTGCCAATGAATATTCTATGGATGAAAGCAAGTTGGATATTGCAGCGTCAAGAGAATTTCGAAAACTTATTGCTAATGGTCTCATTGATGATGCAATTGAGTGGGGTAAAAAGACAAAGAAGATAAAAGAATTTGAAATCAATAAGATAACTATAAGAGAATTTTTAAATTTATTGAAGAAAAACAAACCCAGAAAAGCGCTTAAACTTATTGATAAATATAAAATCCCGACTTCGCAGGTAATGGATGATGCTATGTATTATTATAATAAATCATTTAAGATTAATGATTTTTTGACTGCTGCAATTTTAGGTAAAAAGTTTAATTTTTCTGAAAAGAGGACTTATACCGCTGCTGTAAGAGTATTAAAAAAGGTTATAGCATCAAAGGATGTTGAAAAAATAATATATATTAATAAGGAATTTGATATTTTTACTGACCAGGTGTTCGATGTTATTGACCCAAATGATTCAAGTATTCTTTCAAGTGAGTTTGCAAATATAATAGAGGAATATCTTAATAAATATGATATTGATAAAGTAATTAACATATTCAGTCAGATAGATATATTGAGCGGGAAATATAAAAATCAATTTTTAGCCGATATGGTTGAATCTATATATCAAAAAATAGGTTTAAGCCATAATCGTTTGTTGAAGATGGAAATGAGAGAAAAAGCGACAATGTTAAAGGATGAATTCGACCTTATCGAAAAGGATGTTCCGTATGAGACCAAAAAGATTGTAATAGATGGAGCTCAAAATTTTCATAATTCGCTTTTAGATAATTATGATTATGAAGCAGCAAAATCAATAAAAGATGAATATAAATTGTTTGGTAAAAATGCAATCGAAAATAGTGTTGAAGTTTCGCTACAGGTTTCTTCTGATTATCTTGCAAAGACATTTATGAGAGGTGAATTTGACAGAAGTAATAGAGTCATAGAAGATTATGATATTCCGAAAGAAAAGGTTATAGAGATCGCAAAAAAGATTATATTAGGGAAACTTAATGCTGAAGGTTATAAAAATGCGGTAGAAATTTTAAAAAGGTTTAAAATTGACCCGGCTGAACCTGAATTTGAGGTTAATGCGCCAAATGTCTTTAAGGATATGTTGAATACGGAAAATTATGAAGCTGCCGCTGAAATTGGATTATTTTTTAATTTAGATAGAAAAGAGACATTAAGGGCTTCAGTAATTTCATGGAATAAGAAAATAAACAATAGTGATTTTGAAGAGGCATTTTTGCTTTATAAGAGACATAAAATCCCAAATACTGCAATAAAGAAAACTGCAGCCGAGGTCTACAAATCCTATTTAGAAAAGAATGATTTAAAGACTTGCAAAACTATTAGAAAACAATATAAATTGAGTATTGGTGTTTTTGGATTAATTGTTGAATTTATTAAAAGAATTATTAAATATAAATAATACTAAATCATAAAATATCACACCTGTAGTAAATCAATAATATTCCCAAATACTATAAAACTTACTATATTTGATAAAAAAAGCTTTGAGTTTTTTGGAAAAATTGTTAAATTATAAGATTAAATTTCAGAAAATTCCTAATCGTATTTTTGCTAAATTATTATATAACTGTTAAATACAACTATTATCTAATGTATTTCTGTTAGCGATTCTTGTGATAAAAGCGATAGGAGATATTTATGCAGATAAGTTGGATTGACATTTCGATAATTCTTTTCTATTTCATATTTGTATTGTCTATTGGCTGGTATCTTAAAAAGTTTACCAAGACAGGTGAGGATTTTTTTCTTGCCGGGCGGGATTGTACCTCGTGGGTTTCCGGTCTTTCATTTCTTGCGGCTAATATGGGTGCGTTGGAACTTTTGGGGTGGTCGGCGAGTGCTTATCAATATGGTATAATTGCTGCTCACTGGTATTGGATAGGTGCTATCCCCGCTATGCTTTTTTTGGGTATTTTTATGATGCCATTTTATCATGTGAGCAAAACACATTCTGTTCCCGGATTTTTGAAACTGAGATATAATGAGGCAACCCGACTTTTAAGTGCGATATCCTTTTCTGTTATGACTCTTCTGGCATCCGGGATAAGTATGTATGCTATGGGGCTTGTTCTTGCAACTATGCTTGGATGGGATTTTAATACTTGTGTTTTGTTATCTGCCGGAACTGTTGCTATATATGTGGCGTTTGCGGGTCTCACTTCTGCTATATTCAACGAGATTATCCAATTTTTTTTGATATGGTGCGGTGCTTTATTAATTCCAGTAATCGGTATTATCGAGGTTGGGGGATGGGATAATCTTGTAACGATGGTTACACATCGTGTAGCAGAAATGGGGAAGAGCGGAGATTTCGTTCATCTGTGGTCATCTATGGGGAGTTATTCTGATAATGCTATGGGGCTTCACTGGCTTGGTATAGTACTCGGTCTTGGGTGGGTTATATCGTTTGGTTACTGGACAACTGATTTTTTGGTGGTTCAGCGTGTACTTGCGGCAAAAGATTTACGCAGTGCAAAGATGGCACCCGTTATTGCTTCTTTTTTCAAAATGGCTATCCCATTTATTGTTATACTCCCTGGTTTGATAGGTATTGCTGTGCTTCCCGAGCTTAAGCCCGCTGATACCGGGGCATTCAGTTTGAATTCTTATAATGCTGTGCTTCCTTTATTGATGAAGCGGTATTTTGCTCCCGGTCTTCTTGGTCTGGGGGTTACTGCTCTCATAGCGGGTTTTATGTCAGGGATGGCTGGAAATATAAGTGCATTTGCTACTGTATGGACTTATGATATTTATAAATCGATAATTTATAAGAGCGGAACAGACCACAGCTATCTGAATATGGGCAGAATATGTACGGTTTTAGGGGTTATAATAAGTATTGGCACTGCTTATCTGGTAATGCAGTTTGCAAGCATTATGGACTATATGCAGGCTCTTTTTTCATTTTTTATTGCACCGCTTTTCGGCACCATTCTTTTAGGGATGTTCTGGAGAGGTGCAACGAACTGGGGTGGTTTTTGGGGGCTTTTGGCGGGAACTTGTTCCTCAGTTTCTATGTTTCTGCTGTTGAAATTTAATCTTATTGAGGGGAAATGGATTGTTTTTTCTAACGATGCAAGCGCAATGGCGCAGAATATGTGGCGTGCATGGTGGGCGTGGTGTATTGTTGTTATTGTAACCGTGGTAGTTTCAAAGCTTGGAAAACCAAAATCAGATGAGGAACTAAAAGGATTGGTTTATGGAATTACAGAAATTGAAAAAGAAAGTTCATATCCGTTATTAAAAAGACCAATGTTCTGGGCTGCGATATCTTTGGTGGCTTTCTTGATTTTGAATATAGTTTTCTTTTAGATTGTGGGGATTAATAAAATTAATTTTTATATAGTCTGAATTATTCGTAAATTGGGATTATTATTGTTCGGATATTGGTTGTTTGCTTTTAGCTATTAATTTAAAATTGGTTTTTTAAATTTGTTTATATACATTTCGCTTTTATCGGAGCTGAAACGAGGGCGAAGATGAAAAACACCTTCGCCAGCAGAAAGAATTTTTGACATTACTGGTGAAAAGGTAGGGAGGATTTTATGATTCCTGTTTGGTTTTTTGTGGGTATTTTGCTTACAATATATGGATTGGTTATTTTTATTAGCGGAATTTACTGGTTCGTTAATCCAGTAAATATAATTGTAGGTTATCTGCATGCTGGTATTTGGTGGGGGCTTCTTATGTTAATTTCCGGATTATATTTTATAGTAAAGAATTATCCCAGAAAAAAAAGAACAACAAATTAATTTATATATATGAAATTAAATTCGGTAGTTGTCGGTCAATTTCAGACTAATTGTTATATAATCGGAAATAAAAAGACTTCCGGGGGAATAATAATTGACCCTGGCGATGAAGCGGAGAATATATTAAAGATAGTAGATGAAAATAAATATATTATTGAAAATATACTTTTAACCCATGCCCATATTGACCATATCGGCGCTTGTGGAAAAATCAAACAGTTAACTAATGCAAAGATATTTTTACACAAAGATGACTTACCCTTATACGAGAATCTGAAAAAGCAAGGCGAACAATTTGGAATGGTATTTGATGATCCTCCCGAGATTGATAATTTTATAAAAGATGGAGATAGTATAAAATTTGAAGATTTAGCGATTGAGGTTATTCATACTCCCGGACATTCACCAGGGAGTGTCTGTTTTAAAATTGGAGAAATACTTTTTTCCGGGGATACTCTGTTTAATTCAGGGATAGGCAGAACTGACCTTTGGGGAGGTTCAACAACTGAACTTTTAGAGTCAATTACTGAAAAATTGTTTGTTCTTGATGACGGTACTGCAGTATATCCGGGGCATGGACCAAAAACAACCATTACACATGAAAAAATAAGTAATCCGTTTATAAATAGTTAACTTTATTCTATCAATTTGTTTTTTATAATTAATTATGGAAGCAAGACATCAGTTATTTGTTGTATTATTATGTTTGTTACTGGTAATAATAGCAGGCGCATTCGGATACAGGTATCTCGGTGATGAAGGAATGACGTGGATTGATGCCTTCTATCATACAATCCTTACAATCTCATCGATCGGGTATACGGATACCGGATTTGGCAATACTCAAATTCAAAAGTTCTACGGGGCATTGTTTATGGCTTTGTGTCTTGTTGCACTTGCTATAACTGCTGCTGCTTTTGTATCATTTTTTGTTCAATCAAAAGTACATAAAACGGTCTGGGAGGTAATTATGACCGTAAAAATGACGTTTAAACGTGAACATTTCGTGATTTTTGGAGTAAATCACGTGAGTCCTTACATAATAGGAGAGTTTCATAAAACAAAAACTCCATTTTGTGTGGTAACTTTAAAAGAAGATATTATAGCTGATTTAATGCATAAATATCCAGGATTGATTATTTTTCATCATGAAAAAAGATATTTTACAGACGATATCTTTGAGAAAGTAAAGATAGGAAATGCTGTTGCAGCTATAATAGACCTTGGTAATGATGAAACAAACCATATTACTGCGGACTTGATTAAAGAAAAGAATCCTGATATTAAGATACTCTCTGTCAGTGAGGAGACTACTTATGCTCCGATTATGCAGAAAAGGATAAATCATGTGGTGAACCCGCATTTTATGTGTGCTATGAGACTTGCCTCTCTTGCGAAGAGACCGAGTGTCGTAACCCACCTTGACAGAATGCTTTATAAAAAAGACGGCATATATAGAATAGAGGAGGTAAAAGTAAAAAGTAATTCTTCCATTATAGGCAAAACCCTCGGTGAAATTGATTTTCCAAAAAAACTTAATCTGATTGTTACTGAGATAATGAAACCAACTTGTGA
>JAUVVT010000319.1 GCA_030604505.1 bacterium
AAAATCAGCACAATATTGGGTTTTGTACCCTTTGTCCCTTGACAAAACAACAAATGTGCTCCCATCACAGCAAGCGACGCTGCCGCTGAATTACGCAAAAAATCCCGCCTTGTCATATCTTCAGATTTACCCATAATATTCTCCTTGATTTTAATTTAAAAATCAATTATATATTAAAATTTTTCAATAATCTAACTAAGCATAATCTTTACTTTTTCTAAGATAATACTAATTAAAAATATTTTTCTTAAAAAATCAAACATTTATTTAATTTTTTTATTTTTTCTTGTAGAAAAGAGCCATTGCGTTCACCTTTATATTTTTCTTTTCAGTGTCTCTGCGGTTGACTATTCAATACGCAGCAGTTTCTGAATTTCGGGATTATAAAAATTTTCCATAGTTACTGCTTCAACTCCAGTATCTATATATTCGGGCACATCTTTTCCTCTTAATACTTCCATTGCGGTTTTTACACCAAGATAGCCCATAGCAAAAGGGTCTTGGACAATCAGCGCCTGTATTGTGCCTGATTTCAGGGCTTCAATTTCGTTTTCGGCGGCATCGAAAGCCACGAGTTTGACAGTACCCTGCAGGCCCCGTGCGGTCAAAGCCTGTGTACATCCGATTGCTCCGGCTTCGTTTGCTGCGAAAATCCCGGCAAGGTCAGGAAATGCGGTAAGAACATCCTCGGTTATAGACATTGCCGTTGCCACGTCATTTTGATTATACTGAACAACGGCTAATTCCATCTCGGGAAAACTCTTTAATTCCTTTCTAAAGCCGGTTTCTCTGTCTATTTGTGAAGAAGCACCGGGCACTGATGGAAAACAGGCAACCTTGCCCTTTTTCCCGGTCAGCTCTGCTAAAACACTTGCCGCCTTTTGCCCTCCAAGAATATTATCAGTGGCGATGAAAGATTTCGGTATGTCCGAATCTAAATTTGAGTCGATAGTTATAACGGGTATCCCTTTTGCCTCTGCTTTTTTAACCACGGGCACAAGAGCTTTCACATCACAGCTTGCAAGAACAATAGCATCGACATTTTTATTAATATAATTTTCCACTATATCAATCTGGGCTGCTATATCGGTCTCAAGAGCAGGACCATTCCAGATAATATCTATTCCAAATTCTCTCCCGGCAGAATCAGCACCCGCCTTAACGGTCAACCAGAACGAATTGGTCAGACCTTTCGGACTGACTAAAAACTCAAGTCTCTCAACATTTTCTTTATAACAGTAAAAACATATAGAATAAATAAAAATTAGCAGGATTATTTTTAGACCATTCAGTGTGATAATATTCCTATTATTATATATCTGTTAGTTTCATTTAACGGCTGGTTGTTATATCCCTTTAATACGCTCTATAAGTTGACTAAACATTTCAAACCGCATTCTTAAAAATGGTCTTGCAGGTTCAATTTCAATACGGGTATTACCTTCACCCCCTTTTTTTATAATTTTATAGGAGAATACATAATCTCTATTCTCTTCAATCCATCCATTGACCGGGCCAGATCTTAGGTCATTGAAATATAAAAAACCATTTTTTTCTTCAATATTATAAAATCCCTTTGAAAACCAGATTAACCTGCCAATCGCTTGCCGAGATTTTATATTATCTATTAGATGATGATATTTTTCTGCAAAGTGAAATGTTATTTCTCTATCTTTGTCCAATAAAGAGTAATATCCCATCCAATAACCATTGTCAGATTCAAAGACTCCGTACCAGAGTATATTATTCAGTGGTGTTGGTGTTGTTACATATCTATTGTACAAGATATTCTGTTTATTTAACGAAACCGCAAAAACAGAATTTATATGTATTTTGTTTATGACTGTTAAAAGCAAGTATAAACTACTCAATCCAAGACCGATATAGTTGATTATCTGGCGTTTTTTTGATATACGGTTGAAAAATAAAAGAGCGATTACGCAAAATATTAAAGGTACTGAATATACAGGGTCAATAATAAATATACTGTCAAAAGAAACCCGATAATCGCTGAAGGGTTGAAATAGCTGGGTACCGTAAGTAGTAAAACAATCCAGTAAGGAATGCGTAAAGAGGGCAAGAAAAGAAAGGATTGTCCATTTATAGTATGTCCCTTCTTTTCCACGATAAATTCTGGTGATTAAATATCCTATTGCCGGTGCCAGCAAAATTGAAAATAGTATAGAATGAGTAATCGACCTGTGTGACGATATTCTTTCAATGGTATCCAAAAAGGGACCAGCCGCAATATCAAGGTCAGGGATTAAACCAGCCACTGCTCCCCATAAAGGTGCTTTATTTCCCACTTGTTTCCCAAGAACCGCTTCGCCAACCGCTGCACCAAGAGCCATTTGAGTAATAGATTCCATGTCGACCTTTACATAATGGTTTTGTATTTATTTGTGGGGACAGAATATTTTTCTGTTGATTTTTAATCTTAAATAAATTTTATATATAATCTCACTTAATATACCAAAATTTTTTAATTTTTACCTATTTTATTATTATATTTTTAAAGAGATGGTTCATTTAATTCCAGATTTTTTTTATTTTTTTTACATATTTATCTTTATATATTACATGTAATGAATACATTATGTCAGACATGTAAAGGGTGCTGCTGCAGGTTCAGGTCGGGAGCTCGGAAATATAAACATATTAGCGTAACACAGCATGATATTAAAAGAATTACCAAATACTTTGAAATCAGCTATGAAAATGCAGAACAGGTTTTCACAAATCATGGAAAACTTCCGGAAAAAACCAATGGCGACTGCTATTTTTTAAAGGACAATATCTGTCTTATTCATCCTGCAAGACCGAGCGTTTGCAGAAACTTTGAAGTGGGTGGGAAAAAGTGCCTCAGCATCAGAAAGCTTTTTGGGATGTAAGCTTTAATCTTAAATCATTTGATAAACAGTTATTTTATCTTTATATTGACTAATAAGTTTTATTTACAATGTTAAGTCAATAAGAGGTAGTAAGATGAATTTATTCGGCAAGAATGCAGTAATAACTGGAGGTTCAAGAGGTATAGGAAAAGCAATTGCACTGAAGTTTGCGGAAGCAGGCTGTAATATAATGATTAATTATAATATTAATAAAAGTGCTGCCGATGAAACCTTAGATGCTTTAAGAAAATTCGGAAAGAAAGCAGTTACTTTTGATGGTGATATTTCAAAACCTGAAATTGCAAAAGAAATGGTCGATAAGGCAGCTCTAATATTTGAGAAGATTGATATACTTGTAAATAACGCAGGTATCTGGGAAAAGGGCAATATCGGGGAGATGGAATATGAACAGTGGCAGAGGATTATCACTACAAATCTCGACAGCGTATTTAATTGCTGCAATTCTGCTGTTCCTTATATGAAAAAACAAAAAAGCGGGAAGATAATCAATATATCGTCACGGTCGGCAAGAAAGGGAGAAGAAGGCTCTTCGGCATATGTTGCTTCAAAAGCCGGACTGATAGGATTTACAAGGTCTATAGCTCTGGAAGTCGCAAAAGATAATATCTGTGTTAACTGCATTGCTCCTGCGTGGGTAGAATCAGATATGACAAAAGATTATATTTATTCAAATAATATGGAAGATGAAATATTGAAGTCAATCCCCCTCGGCAGAATAGGACAACCGGAAGATGTTGCAAATGTTGCTCTTTTTCTGGCTTCAACCCTTTCAGACTATTTAACCGGAGAAACAATTTTTTTAAGCGGAGGAGCAATTTAGTTTTTCCCAAAATCA
>JAUVVT010000391.1 GCA_030604505.1 bacterium
CTAAAATACTGTTTGTTATAAGGAACAGGTTTCATATATAAAACCCATTTTATATCAATATTTTCTTTAATTATCGACTTTAAAAATCTTTCAGAAAATTCAAGATTAAGGTTAAATTCACTATCACACAAGTGAAATTTTTTATAACCCATATCAGCAATAATTTTTATCTCATTTAAAACATTTTTTATATTTTTGTGTATTATCCTTCTATTAGCCTCTGAACAAAAAATACAATCACCGCTGCATCCTTTTTGTGTTTCAAATCCAGCAATACTTCCTTCGTCAAAATATCTTTTATAATTAAAGTGTTTTCCTCTTATATGAAATAAATTTTTATCAATTCCAAGTTTAAATCCATCAATTATTTTATAAGAAGCATTGGATTGTTTTATATTATTTAAAAGTTTTAAAATCGCATTTTCGCCATATCCAACCACACCATAATCTCCTCCTACATATTCTAAAATTTCATTAGGCATAACAGAGAAACCTGAACCACCAAGTATGATTGTCTTGTTATATTTATCTTTTATGTATAATACTATATCCTTAATTTCCTCAATAAAATATTCATCCTTTCCGTAAATTGATGGATCAACATTTCTAATTGTTACTCCTATTAGATCCGGACCATACTCTCGAAAATGACTATTAATATCACTATAAATATCATTACTAAAGCATAAATCAAGAACTTTTACATCATGATTATTATTTTCGAGAATTGTAACTAAATATTCCAGCCCAATAGGAATAACAGGCGGAAATCTGTATCGATTTGGATTAATTAATGTTATTTTCATATATGTTAGAAAAGAATTGTGGACAGACAAGAATGTCTGTCCTACCGTCCTTTATTTGTAATTCATCCCGGTAAATGGGGATGAATCAGAAATGGTTAAATTTCTCGTAATCCGAGGGAAAAAAAATGATTATCTTTAATGCTTTTTGTAAATTATCCGAAATTTACCCAAGATTTGTTATAAAATTTAATATAATAATTTATTATATAATATCAAAAAGTTTTTAATAATCATAATTTGAGTTCTTCTAAAATAAAAATTAAACTGTTAAATTTTTATCACTTTTTTGAAGAATTATATCGAAAATTTTTTTATTAAATATATTAAAAAAATAATCATTGACATATTTATCTTTTTTAATTAATTTTCAAACCTAATATAGAAGATTCATTTTAATAAGAAAAATTAAGTTAAATAACAAACTAAAGGAGATAAGATTTGGAAAAATTGGCAGGAAATCTTGTAGTAGCACAGTCTGGAGGACCCACAGCAGTGATAAACTCGAGTCTTGTTGGAGTAATACAGGAAGCGATAAATCATAATGAAATTACCGGTATTTATGGTGCGCTCAACGGCATTGAGGGAATACTTTATGAAAATCTTATTGATTTAAAGAAAGAGAATCCTCAAACTATTGAAAAAATAAAAAGGACTCCATCTGCTGCTTTAGGCTCATGCAGACATAAGCTGTCATCCGAAGAATATGAGAAAATAATTGACGTTTTTAAGGCTAATAATATCCGCTACTTTTTCTATATCGGCGGAAATGACTCGATGAATACTGCACACGTTGTGGGGAAAATGACTTCAGAGATGGGATATGACCTTATTGCGATGGGTATTCCAAAAACTATTGATAATGATTTGGAATATACAGACCATTGTCCCGGGTATGGCAGTGTAGCAAGGTGGGTGGCAACATCCGTTCGCGATGCTGGTTTTGATACGGAAGCTATCGGAGTTGTCGATAGAGTCAAAGTAGTTGAAATAATGGGGCGAAACGCGGGCTGGATTACTGCGGCAAGCGCTCTCGGAAAAGAAAAAGATACTGATCCCCCCCATCTGATTTACCTTCCGGAAAGACCAATTTCAATTGATATACTTTTAGCAGACGTCGAAGAATGGTATAAAAGACTGGGTTATGTTGTCATTGCCGTTTGCGAAGGTGTGAAAGGAGAAGACGGAAATCTGTTAAGTGCTTCCGCATCTTCAATTGATACGGATTCGTTCGGTCATGTTCAGATGGGTGGAGCGGCAGATTTTATTTGTAAATTGATAAAAGATAAATTAAAGATTAAAGCACGTTTTGACAAACCGGGCACCATTCAGAGGATGTCAATGGCATTGGTTTCTGAAGTTGATTTAAATGAAGCATATATGGCTGGTCAGGATGCTGTTAAGTATGCGATGGAAGGAATTAAAGGCAAGATGGTGTCGCTGGTAAGGGAAGATAATGAGGATGAGTATATTTGTAAGACAGGGCTCGTGGAACTTGATAAGGTAGCAGATGCAGAAAAGAATATTCCGGATAACTATATTAATGAAACCGGCAATGGAGTGACAGAGGAATTTTATAAATATGCCAAGCCTCTTATTGGCGGTCCGCTCTTAGAATATGCCAGGTTTGAAAAATATTTACTGAGTAAAAAATTATAACAAAAGAGATCATGTTTAACATAATTTTATATAAAGGAGGAATTTAAATGAGTAAAGCACAAATAGGTGTTGTAGGAATGGAGGTTATGGGTAAAAACCTTGCCTTGAATATAGAAGAAAAAGGGCATAAAGTCGCCGTTTTTAACAGAACCGGAGCAAAGACAGAGAGATTTATTGAAAATGAAGCTTCAGGGAAAAATTTTATTGCATCATATAAAATTGAAGACTTTGTTAATTCACTGGAAACTCCAAGAAAGATACTTCTTATGGTAAAGGCAGGTTTTGGAACGGATGCAATGATAGAAGCAATTACACCACTTCTTTCCAAAGGCGACATATTAATTGACGGTGGGAATGCATTTTTCAAGGACACGGAAAGAAGAGAGGAGTTATTAAAGGGAAAAGGGATTTACTTTATAGGTTCCGGTGTCAGCGGTGGAGAAGAAGGTGCAAGACATGGTCCCAGCATTATGCCCGGCGGTGACAAAGCTGCTTATGACGAAGTTGAAACAATATTTAAAAAAGTCGCGGCAGTTGCAGAGGATGGAACTGTTTGCGTTACTTTTATCGGAGAAAGGGGTGCGGGGCATTTTGTGAAGATGACTCATAATGGTATTGAATATGCGATTATGCAGTCGATTGCAGAAGTGTATAACGTTTTAAAGAATGCACTAA
>JAUVVT010000135.1 GCA_030604505.1 bacterium
ACATCAGGGTATGTAAACTTGCGGAGCACCAGTCTGTATCCCATTTTCTTGAGCCACCTGTTGACCTGGGGCCACCATTCATCCGGCACTGCAGAAGATTTGGCATTGAAAGATGAGATGTGCCATTTTAGAGACTGGTCGATTATATAATCAATATCCCATCCCATATCTTTCCAATGCTGCATTACCCAGCATACTTCAAAGGTAACCGGCGCTTTTTTCCATGCGTCCTGCATACCGAATTTTATTATCCCCTGCGGATAAGAATCCTGCATATGTGACCATTGTGGATTGCTAAATCCTCCCATATCGCCGAGACAATCGACTCTCCAGCCCACATTTGCTTTGGAAATCCCATATTTGTTGGTTTTCTCATCAGAGAGAAGCATAACAAGTGGAGTTTTTTTAAAGGATTCAAGATAAGCGTCTACAAGCGCCTTTCTTGTGGCTTGCGTCAGCAGGTTAGAACCCGCACCCTCGCCCCATGCCCCGACTATTGAAAGATCCACGCTTTCCAGGTCAGGGTGCCCGTCATACCGCTTTCCGAGTTCTCTTATAAACCTTCCGAAATACTGGACGTAACGCGGGTCTTCCGGGTCAACAGCCCATTTACTCACACGAAGCTCTTTTATTGGCCCAACCATTTTCCGGTACCAGTCAGGAACATCTCTATCACCTATTCCATAAACACTTCTTTTAGAGCCTGTTCCGTATGGAGCTATACGCAGCATAAGCGTCTGTCCGCGTGATTCGGCTGTATTTAAGGCGTTTTCTATTAAATCCCAACGATACTTTCCCTCCTCTGGTTCTAAAAACCTCCAGTATACTCTGAAATATGCTATTGTGGTCATCGGGTGGTTTTTGTTTTCAAGATTTCCGTCAAATTCTTGATAATCGATAGGAAAACCTTCCGTCCATCCTTTTCCCGTGTTTAAGGTATCGCCGTTAAAACGCTGAAAGGTCATAAAACCGATACCGGGATTCAGCAGTACATCATCAATTTCTTCTGGCCTGACGATAATTGTTTTTTGTGCAAAGGTGCAGGATGCTGCTGTTAATATAATTGAGATTGAAATTACTGCAATTGTATTTAAGGTGCGCATAATGGCTCCACTGTTATTGGTTTAATATATTGATTTTTTCAACCGCAGAAAAGTAGAATTTACAATTTGCAAATTAGCTAACAGCCATAAGTCATTTGATTACCATACTGGCTATCAGCTGTAAGTGGTTTGTAAATATCATAGTGATTCATTTTTTCCCGGTCATCAAAAAGACAGGGAAATTTTTTTCTTCTCCGCTTTTTATCCGTTTTTTTCTGGTATATGCGGTGGTAACATTTACAGAGCTAAATTCCGCTTCGGCAAATATTTTTTTTAATTCTTCCCTGTCAAATCCAAAGTGTTCTACATCGGCATTGTCGGAATGAAAATCACCTTCCTCTTTATCAAGGTCTGCAATCCCTATCTGACCGCCATTTTTTAGTGCATTAAAAAAACGCCTGATTACCTTTTTTGTATCTTTTAGATGATGAAGCGTCATCGAACTAACAATCAGGTCAAACTTTAATGCAGGCAGATCATCCTTTTCAATATCCCAATAAAGAATATCGACATTATCAATGTTTGAATTTTTTAATTTATCCTCTAATACCTCCAGCATACCCTTCGAGCTGTCAGCAGCCGTAATTCTTTTAACGCAGGGAACAAGTTTCAGAGTAACCAATCCAGTTCCTGCGCCGTAGTCTATCGCAACCATATTCTTATTAAGTGAAAGGTTTGCTATTATTGCATCAGCAACCGCTGAAGCTAATTCAACACGCTCGGGTTTTAAATCCCACTCTTTTGCGCGAATGTCGAAAGAATGGGTTGGATTATTTTTATTATTCAATTTTTAATATTAAAATTTTACAGTTATTTTTAAAAATATTATTTTCCCGAAACTCTATCTTTCTCTGCTTGTGATTATTGCGGCAGAAAACAATAATGTAATTATATTATTTCATTACAAACAGAATATTTTTTCAACCGTCTATCGTGGCCAGTCGGGAGGTAGAGCGATTTTGTACTCAGGAAACTTTTCCCCTGTGATATCACCCACCCGAACGAAACGCCGGCTTAACTGGACTGATGTTTTTCCATCGATGTTGTGAAGCTCTGACAGAAGGAGGTAACCTCCCTGTTCTTCAGGAAATTTTACTGTTAATGGGAGTAAGGTCTCATAGAATGAATCAACAGTAATTGATGCCGACTGCTTATGGACAACAGTACCCTGTGCATTAAGTATTTTAAAAACCACATTACCCTCTTTTACTTCCGGTGTATCGTTTACGCCAAACAGGTTGATGCTGTAATATTTACCCGGTTCGAATATTTTCGGATTTTTCTGATAACGTCCATCTTCAACATCGATAAAGACAGCAAAAGGAGCAAAGCAGTGATACTGACATTTGAGAGCCGGTGCTGGAATCTGGTCTTTTATCGAATCGATAAACCAGTCCCCCGTGTATCCCCTGTTGTCCGCGAGATAACAAAAAGAGAGAACTCCGGCAAGATTTCGGGAAGAGCGAATTGCCTCGGTCTGCATCTCCATCATATATGCCTGCAATTCCCTCCGTTCTTTAACAGTCGAATTAGGACCGAGAAGGTATTCGTAATTGTCCCTATCCATAAATTCCTGTATTCCTTCTTCGTTATAGTACTCATAATTTTTCCTTTTTGGTGGTGTATCTTTTGGACCGAAATACCCCTTTGTCCGTATTCCGGGAATGCCGTCCCTGTTCAACCAGAGCCAGTTATATTCATTCAATACCATAGGCGCACCTTTATAACGGGTTGTTCCCAATACCATATGTTTACGGAACAGGCCGCCAAAGCGATATGACTCCCTTTCTTTTTTTAGACCTTCATCGGTCCACCACCAACCGTGGTGAAATGGATAGTAATGAGGTTCATCCATTTCGTTTACTATCATGTCTCCCTCAGCCATATGTCCGGCGTCCCAAATCCTTGAGGGATCTAATTTTTTCAATTTGGGTATGACAACATTACCTATATAATCATGTTTGAGTTCATTCATAGCATCCCATATAATAATACTTGGATGGCTGCCATCTGCCCATATCCAGTCAGTGTATTCCTTTTCAATCTGCTCATTCCAGCCACGTACCTGCCACATCGGATATTCATTCTGTATAAGAATCCCATATTCATCGGCAAGGTCATACCAGAATTTCGGTGTAAGCCCGATGCAAATTCGAAATGCATTCCAGCGGAGGCATTTGGGAATATCAATAAACATTTTTTTCACCCATTTCCTGTCCCACGGCAGACCTGCACGCTCTCTGTCTTCAAAAAACCGGTAGAGATTAATTGTCGAACCCAAAAGTCTATATTGTTCTCCGTTAAGATGAAAGGTTCTTCCGACGGCTTTGAAATCCCTCATTCCAAATTTTTCTATAACTAAGTCCGATGATTTGCTGTCTGATGAAAGTGAAATAACAGCTTCATAAAGAAATGGATCTTCGGGAGACCACGGATGCGGATTCTTCAATGAAAGTTCCAAAACAATAGGCATACGGTTCTGACAGCGGAGCGAAAATTTTTCTGTTACTTCATCACTAACACGCAATCCACTTTTCTTTTCTCTTATATAAACAGAAACTGTTCCCTTGATATCCACAAGGTACATGCTTCTATTAACAATATTCGCATGGTTTTCTATCATTATTTTTGCAGTAACTTTCGAATTTTTCAGATCAGGAAGAATAAAAGACCGCTCAACTCGAATAGGACCGGAAAGTGTAATAAATACATCATCCCAAATCCCGGGTATATCGGTATATTTCTCCCTGTCAACACCGGTAGCGGATTGTTTGGGAAGCCATGCCCGTTCACCGACTCGAATTAATAGAACATTTTTATCTTCAAACGAAATAAACTCAGTTAGGTTACACTCGATAGGTGTATTACACTGCATATATGTTCCAAGATCATGACCGTTCAAAATCACTTGTGTATTGAAGCGGCTTTTGAGCAGGTTAAGCACTGCAAATCTTCCCCTGTTTTCAGGAGAAACTGAAAATGTATACCTGTACCAGCTATAACGCGGTTTATGTGTTCCGTTAAAATATTTATCGTACTGTTCGATTTTTGGTTTGGCAAGATCGATTAGACCCGGAACCTGAATTTTTCTTGTAAATTTTTCCGGCGGGAATGCTGTCTCTGTTTGTTCAAATTCCCATAGACCGTTAAGGATCATAACATCCCTGGGATTATCGGAAATTGCCATCGTATTGGAAATAATCAATAAACTAAAAAGAACCAAAAATAAAAATTTGCATTTCATTTCTTACTCCTTTCTAATTAATTAAAAAGCTAAACTTCATTTTTATTTAATTTCCTTTACAGTATAAACAAAATTTAAAATACGAAATACGAATAGATATAAAGTGCAATTTCATCATTCGTCATTAGCCAATAACAATAAGCCATTCGTATCTCCCCATTGGCTATTGCCTATTAGCTGTGTTCTCTAAGCCTCTGCATCCTTGTTCCTTTACTACTCAATCTTTACCCATTTTCCTTCTTTCATTGATTCATAACCGGCATCGATAATTTTTGCGACTTCAAGCCCGTCATAATAATTTTCCCTTGCTGGTTTGCCTTCTCTGACACATTCAACAAAGTGGCTGCATTCTGCCTGATAGCCATACACAAACGCTTCTTCCGGAAGTGGAAACACCCATCCGCGGTCTGCGTCCGCTTTTTCTATGACATAGCCGGTTCCTTTTGTGGTAAATGCGGTAATCGGTGTTGACCTTGTAACATCGGTAAAAATTGAACCCTCTGTTCCGTGTATCTCGTTCCTCAGGTCAAGCCCTCCTCTTGTGCACCATGTCAGCTCGATATGTGCAACTCCGCCTGATTTAAACCGCATAATCATAATTGAATTATCTTCTGCTTTTGTTTTATCTTTATGCTCAATAAGGTCTCCCCATGCAAAAACTTCTGTTATAGGATCATCCTTTCCAAAGAAATATCTTGCCGCCTCAACGCAGTGACCACCGAGGTCCATAAGAGCACCCCCGCCTGTCAGTTCTTTGTCCCAGAAATGCTGTGCATGCGGTCCGCCGTGCCCTTCACGACTCCTCACCCATAAAACCCTTCCCAATCCGCCGTTTTCAATTACATCCCTCGCTTTTACAACTGCCGGAGCAAAGACTTCCGTTTCTGCATATCCGTGGAAAACGCCCGCTTTTTCGACTGCCTCAATCATAGCTTTTGCTTCTTCTTCAGTCCTGCCAAGCGGTTTTGTGCAGACCTGATTTTTCCCGTGTTTAGCAAGTTTTACCGCTACTTCTTTATGCACTTCATTCGGCAGTGCAATAAAATATAAATCGATATCATCTCTTTCCATTGCACCTAACATATCATCCGTACACTCCGGAATATTCCATTTATCTGAGAATTCTTTTGCTCTTTGTTCAGAACGAGAATAATTTAGAACGACCTCCTGACCATTTACGTTCTTTAAACCTTCCATATAAAAATTTGCAACGAAACCGCTGCCAAGCATTCCAATCCTTATAACTTTCATTTTTGCACCTCACTTTCTTATTTTTAAATAATATTAATAAATCTATTTTTGGAAATTTGAAATATCTTAACATAAATTACAAAATGAATTTAATACTTTTAATTAGTTAATTCAACATCTTTCTAAAATATTTATTTTTTTAGCTTGATTATATAAAAATTGGATTTTATATTATTACGGAAAGGCACAAATGAACATAGACATAGAGTGATAGATGAGTTATTATTAATCAATTGAATCCATATACCCATTTACCCCTTCTCTTTGTGCTTTTGTGTCTTTATTCCTCTGTTTCTCTGCGGTAATAAATAATTTAGAGCACACAGAGAGGAGAGAATAGTATTTCCCTTAACTCATTGATGTTTCCGCCACAGTCGAATCCGCCCATGGCGGAAAATATTTTTTCTGTGTTCTCTGTGGTTAAATTTTGACATTACTTAAAAAGTCAA